>CAMDZY010000165.1 GCA_945910975.1 uncultured Clostridia bacterium
GTTGAATATGTTATAGCATACAATATGCCACGGAAAATTGCAACACGGATTTCCTCTTTTTGGACAAAAACGGCAGAGGCCTCGTGGCGAAGCGCTCTGCCAATTTTTTATGTGCGTTTTTTGTAGAGGATTCCCACCAGCAAGCCGATCAGCAGCACCGCACCGCAGATGCCAAGCAGAAGATAGCTTGTGCCGGATGGGGATTCGGTTGGTGCGTCCGGCTGCGGACGCTGTGCATCGCCGCCTTCCGGTGGCTGTGCCGGGGCGGTTTCGTTTGCGCCGTTCGGTGCCGCCATGCCCCGACCGCCCATGCCGCCCATGTCGGAAATTGTGACGGACGAGGCATCGATCAGGGTGTCTTTTTCCTGATTTTCCGCAGTGGTGGCAATCGTTCCGTCCAACTGCGCGCTGACGCTCTCGGCACGGAGCAGGGCAAACTGTCGGAGCGTTTTCACGCCCTGTTCAAATTCTTCATCGGTGCAGAATTTTGTCGGGTCGCTCTGCACATACGGCGCGATCAACGCCGCAGTGTCGTCAACGGTTTCGGCGAAAAGGCTGCTGTCAAAGTATTGCGCAATAAACTCGGAGAAATATTGATGATACTGCGCCGTATACGTGCTATCTGCAAAAATCCAGCTGAGCATCGGCCGTTCGTCTATGCTCGCGCCCGATACCGGCGTGTCGATCGGATAATTGACAAGGCTTGTCGCATCCGTTCCGTGGTCGAAGCCGCCAAAGGCCAAATTATAGTCCCAGGGAATCATGGAAAGCTGGCCGTTCTGCTCATACAGATAGTAATTGTGCATCATCGCGCCGGTGTAGCTGTCGAAATTACACACAAAATTGTGTACCACAAAGTAGCGCAGCACCGCATCAACGTCCACAACGTCTGCAATTTGGCTGTTTTCGTTCAACTGCTTCAAAGAAGCGAGCAAACGATCCTTGTCGGCGTCGGTCACATCGGTTTTGGCGTTGTCAAAGATGTTGGCGTAGCTGTCGTAGCTGTCGTCCGTGTAAATCAGCGCAACGTCCGAGCTGCCCATGCCGCCGTTTGGATTGGGGCGGGCGCCGCCTGCGGGAGCTTCCGGCTGCGTGTGCTTGGTTTGGCCGTCGGGCGGCATTTCACCCTGACCGAACGAATTACCGTCAGGTGGCTGCATCATTCCGCCCGGTTGGCCATCGGGTGGTTCGCCTTGCCCGAACGGGCCGCCATCCGGCGGCTGCATATCGCCATTGCCACCCGGCGGCTGCATGGTTCCGTCGGCCGCACTTGGCTGTGTAGGCTCGTTCTGCTGCCAATCGCCCATGTTGAACTTGTCGCCGTTGCCGCGACCGCCGCCCATGTCCATACTGTCCGGCTTGTACAGTTCCCCTGCGTCGTTGCCGTAATTTCTGGCAAGAAACGCGTCCTCCACGCCCTCGACCGCAAGATACAGCCCCCATTGCTCGCCGTTCACCAAAATTTGCGCATAGCTGCAAAGCGGCGCACTTACACCAAAGCCGCGCATCATTTGGTAGGTGAGATAGTCCTTCATATAGGTGTTGTCCTGGATGATGTTGTTCAGGCTCAGCTTGTCCAAACCGTAATAGGTTTTGGTGTCGTCATAGTGGTCAAATTCAATTTTAAAGCTGTAACGGTCATTGCCGTAGCTTTGCACATTGGATAGGGACGTGTTGCCCTTGGCACGAATCGCAACATTTTTGTAGGCTTCATTGTCGATAATCACCGCGCATTGCACATATTCCTCATTGGTGCACGATTCGAGAAAGCCCTCCCAATCGTCCATCACAATATCAATGGTATGCACCGTGGACGTGTCAAACAGACGGCGCTCGTAGCCATTCGCGGCCGAGGCCTTTTGCACGCCAAAATTCTCGGCATTCATAAACAGCACGCTCAACACAAGCGTCAGAGCAAGAACGGCACAGCAAATTTTGTCAAAATATTTGTGCGTGGACATGATATCCTCCTTAGCCCATATAATCGCCGTTGTAGCTGACAAGCACGGCGCTGCTCACGCCGTCCATTTCCGACAGAAGATTGACAAAATCGGTGTTGTCCTCCTTCATGCGGATCTCGGCATTCAGCTCGATCAGGCCTTTTTGCACCGTTTTGCTCTTGACAACGCAGCGGCTGACCTGCTTTTTCAAAAACTCCATCGCTGCCGCTTCGCTGGCTTGATCTGCACAGCGGAGCACCACAATATAGGGATTGGTATGGGATTTGCGGTTGGCAAACACAAGCAGCACGATGCCGATCAAAACACTGCCGAACACGGCAAGCGGAATCATCCCCGCCGCCAGTACGATGCCGACTGCGATCGCCCAAAACAAAAATGCAATGTCCAGCGGCTCCTTGATGGCGGTGCGAAACCGAACGATCGATAACGCACCGACCATGCCAAGGGAAAGCACAACGTTAGACGTCACCGCCAAGATCACGAGCGTGGAAATCATGGTCAGTGCGACCAGCGTTACGCCAAAGGAGGACGAATACATGACGCCTGCGAAGGTTTTTTTGTAAATCAAAAAGATAAAAAGCCCCAGCCCAAATGCCAAAATCAGGGCAATGGCCATATCCGGCAGCGAAACGCTTGTAATATTTTCCAAAAAGCCGGACTTGAAAATATCCTGAAAACTCATTTTGTTGACTCCTTTATAATGTGTACTGAACAAAGCCTACGCCTTTGAAAGCCGAGGCCTTCAAAGCGCCTATGCTTTGTTCAGGTGCAAGGATTTTGTGCCTTGCGGCACAAAATCCTTGCACCTCCCACTGGCGCGGCGCGCCGCGCCAGTGGGAATACACGATTGTAATAATGTCTGAATCCAGAAAAATCGGTTAAAAGGTGCAGCTTTTTCTGGATTGGGCGGCACCGCCGCCCTGAATAAGCAGCTACGCTGCTTATTCAGCAGACATTTTATAGGTAGCTGCGACAGGCAGCGTATTTGGAAAATGCCGATGTATGTGTTCCGGGAACCTGCACCGCATCACGGATGATCGCGGGCAAAAAGGTATCCCATTTGACCTCCAAAATAATTGGCGCATACCCTGCGGGGATCATGATGCAGTCGGGGTTCAAAAAATCGGTACTGCGCAGACCGGTGCGGATGTCATAGTCCAGCGTGACCCGAACATTTCCGGGCGCGCAGACAAACGGTTCTCTGCAATAGTCCACGATCGTTTTCGGCTCCAAGCCCTCGGCGCGCATTTTGCGGCAAAGCTCCTGCACCAACGGCGCAGGGCTGTTTGACAGGCCGGTGATGTCCTTGCGGGCGATGCACTGCGCCTCTTCCGGGGTGAGGATCGTCTGCTGCTTGCTGCACAGGCCGTCCAGCTTGCTTTTCTTTTCCAGAAAAATCACGGATGGGTCGTTGTTGTAATACCGGACGCGGAATTTTTCCCGCCGGTTCACGCCGTTGATTTTTTCCGACAGCGCCTTGTCGCGAAGATTGTCAAAATACAGGCTTCTGACTTGATACCTGCCGTTGATTGCATGGCTGTCCTGCTGCATCACCGCCGAAAGTCGGCTGCGAAGCGAAAGCATATCCGCGTAGGAGATTTCATGCTTCCATTCATGCCGGAACTGCAACTTCATCAACCCCTTTCGTGATTTCTATGATAAGTGCAAAACCTTAGTTTAAATTTAGAAAAAACGCCGCACCCGATTTTTCAAAATCAGGTGCGGCGCAGGCTGCCGTTTTTCGACAGCCTAAAGCCCCCGGCCATCGGCCGGGGGCTTTGCAATTGTTTATTCCGTATCGCCCAATCTGGTGCAGAAGCGGTAGAGGAGGGATGCGCACTGG
>CAMDZY010000166.1 GCA_945910975.1 uncultured Clostridia bacterium
CGGCAATGTTCTTCCGCGAGGAAGAACTCTGTCGAAAAACGAAGTTTTTCGACAGTCTAGCGCAACCATTGCCAAAGGTTGTGGTTGTGTTTTGGTGGTCTGCTTTTTATTTATGATGGTGATGATGCGAAGCGCTTGCCAGTGGGGTTTGCTCAAAGCCATGAATCCAGTCGCTTTTCAGGAAGTAAATCAGGAACGTCACGGAGCTGAGGAACCACGTGATTGGATACGCCCAGAAGATGTAAACAATATCGTTTGTGTAGAATGTCACCAACTTGATATATGTTACACGAATCACGCACCAGCAAATCAACATTACGAACATCGGTACCTTGGCCTTGCCGGCACCGCGCATCGTACCCGCGATGCAGTGGGAAAAGGCAAACAGGCAGTAGAACAGAGAAGCCGTACGCGCCTGCCGTGTGCCGAAGGCCACAACCTCCGGATCACGGTTGAATGCGGCAATCAAATACGGTGCGCCGATATAAATTGCCACACCGATCAGCTCCGCCAGCGTCACCGAACAGATGCAGCCGAGCGTCGCGCCCTTTTTCGCGCGGTCATATTTTTTTGCGCCCAAATTTTGGCTGATAAAGGTAGTGATTGCCATGGAAAAAGATGTGATGGGCAAAAAGGCGTAGCCCTCTACCTTGGCATAGCTGCCACAGCCCGCCACGGCAGCGTCCTGAAAGACGTTGATGCTGCTTTGCACGATAACATTGGCAAAGGCAATGATGGAGTTCTGCACACCGGTTGGCAGACCGGTGGAAAGCACCATTTTTAAGGTGTCCTTATGAAAGCGAATTTTCTTCAATTCCACGCGGAATTCCCCGGTAACGTGGGTCAGACGCCAGAATGCGAGGAAAGCACTCAATGCCTGCGAGATGGTAGTTGCCAGTGCCGCAGCGCCGACGCCAAAGTGGAACACCCCAACAAACAGCAAGTCCAGCACCACATTCACGGTAGAAGAAATCATCAGATATTGCAGCGGGTGGCGGCTGTCACCCACGGCCTGCAAGATGCCAACAGCGATATTATAAAGCACAATGGCAGTAACGCCTGCAAAATAAATCTGGAAATATTTGACGGAATTCACCATCACATTCTCCGGCGTGTCCATCCAACGCAAAATATACGGCGTAAGCGGAACACCGATTGCGGTAAGTAATATGCCTGCAACCAATCCGAAAGCAACGGTCGTGTGAACCGCTTTGTGGACGTTTTCAATATCGCGTGCGCCGAAAAAGCGGGAGATGACTACGCCTGCGCCGACAGAAATGCCGGTGAAAAAGCCGACCATCAGAAAAATCAGGCTGCCGGAAGAGGATACAGCCGCCAGTGCGGATTTGCCTAAAAAATTGCCAACAACCAAAGAGTCAACGGTGTTGTAAAGCTGCTGAAATAAATTCCCCAGAAAAATCGGCGCGGCAAATGTTACAATTCGCTTGATCGGGGAACCGTCCGTCATCAGAACAGACTGGGGTTTGCTACTCAAGTGGATTCGCCTCTCTTTAAATATTTGCGTATTTAATAATTATACACTGTATTTTAAAAAATGTAAATACAAAATTCTACGCAAAATCTTTTCTTGACAAGACGGTGGGGATGTGCTATAATACGGTAAACTGTTGAAGAAGTGTAAGTAGGTGTTTTTCACTTCCGCCCAGAGAGCTGCCGTTGGTGTGAGTGCAGTGGGGAGCAAACGCCGAATGGGCTTCTGAGGGCGAGTTGAAGTAAGTAAGCAAGTCGGAGTTGGCGCTCCGTTATCAAGTGTCGGTATGTGTTGGCATACACTGAGTGGACGCAATTGCGTCAAGCCGGGTGGCACCGCAGGATTTTTTCCTGTCCCAGCAGTCGAATTCACAACTGCAGGGACAGGTTTTTTGTTTCCCTGCGCAGGATCGAAAGGATGCATGAAATATGGAAAAGCAAATCCCGTACAAAATTTATCTGGAAGAATCGGAAATGCCGAAGCAGTGGTATAATGTCCGCGCGGATATGAAAAATAAGCCCGCACCGCTGCTCAATCCCGCCACGTTAAAACCCGTGACGTTGGAGGATCTGTCACACGTGTTCTGCACGGAGCTGGCAAAGCAGGAATTGAACGACACGGATGCCTACATTGACATTCCCGAAGAAATTCTCAAATTCTACAAAATGTACCGTCCCTCCCCGCTCGTTCGTGCCTATTGTCTGGAAGAAAAGCTGGGTACGCCGGCGCACATCTACTATAAATTTGAGGGCAACAACACCAGCGGCAGCCACAAGCTGAATTCTGCCATCGCACAAGCCTATTATGCCAAAAAGCAGGGCTTAAAGGGTGTCACCACCGAAACCGGTGCCGGTCAGTGGGGCACGGCGCTGTCCATGGCTTGCTCTTACTTAGGCCTTGACTGCAAGGTGTTCATGGTCAAGGTGTCCTATGAGCAAAAGCCGTTCCGTCGTGAGGTCATCCGCACCTTTGGTGGCTCGGTCACGCCGTCACCCTCGGAAACCACACAGGTTGGACGCCAAATTTTGGAAAAATTCCCCGGCACCGGCGGTTCGCTCGGCTGCGCTATCTCCGAAGCTGTGGAAGCCGCAACCACACATGGGGGTTACCGCTATGTATTGGGCAGCGTCTTATCACAGGTATTGCTGCATCAATCCGTCATCGGCCTGGAAACCAAGGCAGCGCTGGACAAGTACGGTGTCAAGCCAGACATCATTATCGGCTGCGCCGGTGGCGGCTCCAATTTGGGCGGTCTAATTGCGCCGTTCGTGGGCGAAAAGCTGCGCGGTGAGGCGGATTATGAAATCATCGCCGTGGAACCGGCCTCCTGCCCCAGCCTGACACGCGGCAAGTATGTCTATGACTTCTGCGACACCGGCATGGTCTGCCCACTCGCTAAAATGTACACACTCGGCAGCAGCTTTATGCCTGCACCCAATCACGCCGGCGGTCTGCGGTATCACGGCATGAGCAGCATTGTGTCGCAGCTGTATGATGACGGTCTGCTGACGGCACGTGCCGTGGAACAGACGGAGGTTTTCCGTGCAGCGGAAGAATTCTGCCGAGTCGAGGGAATCCTCCCCGCTCCGGAATCCAGCCACGCCATTCGCGTTGCCATCGATGAGGCGCTCAAGTGCAAGGAAACCGGCGAAGCAAAGAATATCGTCTTTGGCTTGACCGGCACAGGCTATTTTGATATGGTGGCTTATGGCAAATACAATGACGGGGAAATGTCCGACTACATCCCCACAGACGAGGAAATTGCACAAAGCCTTGCCCAGACTCCAAAGGTTCCGTAAGGCACAATATGTCGTTCGCAGTTTCACTTTATTGGCAATAAACGTTTGATGTCATTCATTCCCATTATGAATGCACAGCCCTGTTACTTTCATTGCGCAGTTGACAGACCGCACAATTATTGTAACAGGGCTTTCTTATTTGCTAGGCGTTTTCGACAAACTGAAGCCCCCGGCCGGTGGCCGGGGGCTCAGGCTGCCGAAAAACTTCGTTTTTCGACAGAGTTCTTCCTCGCGGAAGAACATTGCCGGACGCTGCAGCGCACTCGCCAAGCGCCTGCGGCAGTGACTTGCCGTTTGCGTCCTATAAGGTACTTTTTGCGACGCGCATGTCGCCGCAAAAATGATTGAATTTTATTCGCCGCTATAGCGGCGAACTCTGCGAGGCTTTTTGACAGACTGAAGCCCCCGGCCGGTGGCCGGGGGCTGTTGTTATTTGGGGTTTTCGGTTCCTCTTACTTATTCTGCGTCGTCCAATCTGGTGCAGAAGCGGT
>CAMDZY010000167.1 GCA_945910975.1 uncultured Clostridia bacterium
ATCTGTGATGATTTTGCACAGACCTTTCCCATCTCCCGTCAAATTAGTCTGGAAGAGTGCAACAACCAAAAGTGGTATATGTCTGTTATTCGCGCCGTTTTGCGTATATTTTCTCCGCTGATGTAAAAAATGTCGCCTACAGTGTCATCTGTGGGCGGCATTTTTCGGAAAAGACTTGCAATTCGACAAAAAATTCGGTATGATAAGCGCACGGAAACAAATTGCTTGGTTCCAGCCGCAGACGAACTGCTGCATCAAAATTGGATGGTTTTTCCCTCCGCTTTTTTCTAAAATCGGCATAAACTACCCTCAGAGAACTAGGCGGTATTTTGTGCCTGAACCTGCACCGAAACACCGATACGAAAGGAGTTGCTCAATGCTGAAAGAATCCATCACACAGCTGACAGCTGTATTTGACCTACTGGCGCAACCGGTTATTTTGTCCGAAAATCATACTGTCATTTATTGCAACAACGCTGCAAATGCTTTGGCGATCCACGAGGGCGATGTTATAGGCGCTCTGTCCGACCAGCCGGTTCCGGCAGATGGCGATGTCCATCTGACACTCACCCTTTGCGGGAAAAATTTCAGTGCTGCTGCACACCCTCTCAAGCCGCCGGTTCTATGCTGGGTGCTGCAACCATTGGACTCTGCCCAACTGTCTGCCGACTATCTCAGCGTCGTTTCTTCTCAAATCCGCAAACCGCTGGGCGATTTGCTGATTGCGTCCAGACGCCTTCTGCCCGATTTGGACGAACCGTGCCGCGACAGCGTTGCATCCCGGCAGGCCTGCATCATCTACCGTGGGCTATACCAGCTTCAGCGCCTTGCCGGTCAGCTTTCAGACGGCAGCCAATTGGCACAGGGCAAGCAAGCACTGCGCCTGAAACGCACGGAATTAAAGCAGTTCCTGCAAAACCTTGCGGATACTGCAACCGAGTTACTGCATGATTCCAATGTAAAATTCCGCTATTCCGGCCTGCGTCAGCCCAAATCTGCGGACATCGACCCGGAGAAGGTAGAACGTGCCATCTGGAACCTGCTCTCCAACGCCATCGCTTACTCTCCGGAATCCGGCGTGGTGGAGCTGGCAGCAGAAGTCACTGCCTCCACCCTTTTGCTGCACGTTACCGACTACAGCACCATTGACCCGTCCATTCGCGCTTGTGTTTTTAACCGCTATGCGTATCATCCCGGCTTGACCGACCATCGCGATGGGTTGGGATTTGGCCTGTCCATCGTCCGGCAGGTGGCAGCACTGCACGGTGGCACCACCATCCTATGCACGCAGCCCGATCACAGCACCTGCGTCACCATGTCCATCAAGCTCAAGCAAGCCGAACAAAACCTGCATGAGCCAACCGTGGACTTCGATTATTCCGGCGGTATGAACCACGCATTGGTCGAACTTTCCAATGTTCTTCCGGTTGAAATGTACCATCCGCTGGATTTGGATGGCTAAAAGGAGGTTATTCTATGAAGTTTCGATGGTCCATCCGCAAGGACTCTGCATTTTCTCTTTTGGGGCTTGCCTTTGGTCTGCTTGCGCTGATTTTTTCCCTGATCACCGCCCGCTTCACGAACTATCTGGACTTCCGTTTGCCTAACTTTCTGTTCAACAACGGCAAGCAGGTTGCAAGCTCCGTGCGCATCATGGTTCATGCGCTGTGTGCTGCATCGCTGCTGATCACCGGCCTGTGCCAGTGCTTTGGCTTTGGAAAGGGCGGAATCCTAGTCAGCTCCGTGCTTCTGTTTTGCAGCAGCGTGGGCAATCTCGGTACGGATTTGTATGTTGCGCTGTATGTCGACGGCGTGGCATTTTACCCGCTTTCGCTGCGTTACCTGGATGTCCTGCTCTCTTGTTTGCTGCTGATTTTGGTGGTGTTGACCTATTTGCGCGTAGTGCGCACAACCGTGCCTGCTATCGTTGTCGGCTTTGCCAGCAGCATCACAGTGAGTGTACTTACCATTCTCCGGGTCGGCTGCTATGGAACCCTGGAAATGGTCGATTTTTCATCCATGCTGTTCTATCTTTGTGCGTGCGTAGCGCTGAGCCTTTGCTTCATCGCTTGGCGCAAGGAGGACAATTCGGTTTTGGAGCAAGCCACGCCGGCACCGTCTGCGACCGTAGCTGCATATTCCGACGAACCTACAACTATGGCAGAACCGGAAGTATCGCCGGAAACGGAGGTATTCTCCGACGCCGTCAAGCCGGATTTGCCGCAGGAAACAGATGTCACACCGCAGGCACTTCAACCGGACATCCCGACGCAATCGGACGAACCGGCGCAGCCGGATTTGTCCACGCAGCCTGACGCGCCTGTTCCGTCCGACATCCCCACACCGTCTGCTGCGCAAAACGCAATGCCTTTGCCCATGGAGGGATATATCTGGACGCAGATTGGCTTTGACCCTGACGGAACCGCTATTTTTGCCCAACGGCGTATTTTTACCGATGCAAAGACCGGCCGCCAGATACCTGGCCCCTTTGCGCAGGTTTTCTATCCGCATCCGCCAGCGGCCGCCATGCGCCCACCCGTTCACACACCGCAGCCTGCCGTGCAGCCGCCTGTCGCTCCGCCCATGCAGCAACCGGACAATTCCGTTCAGCAGATCAACGTCCTGTTGCAGCAGCTTTCCATGTTGCACGACCAGGGCATTCTCACCGATGCGGAATATTCCGAAAAATGCAAGCAACTGCTCAATCGTATATAAGCCGAAAATCACCCCGCAGATACACCTGCGGGGTGATTTTGTAGATTTGTTATGCGCCTGCGCACTCAAAGCCAACCAGAATCCCGCCGCGCTCGGCATAGAAACTGCAAAGGCCACCGGCAGTGTCCACAAGAATCTTGGCCTGTGCATAGCACTTTTGAATGGCCGCCTTGACTTCGTTCGCCAGCTTTAGGTTCTGCACATGGGCAATGCATAGCTTGCCGCCGTTATAACCGGCTTGTCGGATCTGTTCGAGCAGTGTGCCGATCATTTTCTTCTCACCGCGGCATTTGGCAACGGCCTGCAAGGTGCCGGTTTCACTTCCCGTTCCCAGAACGCGAATACCCAAAATTCCGGCTAGCGTCGCCGTCAGCTTATTTACACGGCCGTTTTGCACCAGATTGTGCATGGATTCCAGCGCATAGAAAATTCTTGTGTGCTTGCTGTACTCCTGCACCTTGGCGCAAATCTTCTCAAACGGAAGCTCCGCCTGCATCAGTTCTGCAATCTTTTCCAAAATCAGCCGCTGCTCCGGCCCTGTGGTCAAGCTGTCAAAGACAAATATTTTGGTTTCCGGGTGCGACTGCAAATACAGATCCCGCGCCGCCATGGCCGCATTGTACGCGCCGGAAACATTGCTGGAAATCGTCACTGCAAACACCTCATCGGTGCCCTCAAAGCTGTCCATCCAGCTGCTGACGCTGGGACACGCCGTGTAAGAGCGTCCCTGATAGTTCGCCAAGTAATCTAACATATCGTTGGTGTCCAATGTCGCATCGTCGACAAAGCTTCTTTCATCGGTAGAAATCGTCAGCGGAACGGAAACAAAGTCCACGCCCTGCATTTGCTTGATATCACAAGAGGAATCAGATACAATTTTACGTTTCATAATTTGTGCCTTCCTTTTTGCGCTGATTTCAGATATAATAGTACCAGTTTAATCCGAACTTGTCAAGAGTTTTTTAAAAACCGATTTAAAGTTTTTGTAAAAATTATGTTGACAGTTTGAAAAACTGTATTATAAT
>CAMDZY010000168.1 GCA_945910975.1 uncultured Clostridia bacterium
GTTATTATCCCATCGTCCGCCGCGCGTTCGGCAAAATCAAACCGAAGCTGCTGCAAGTCGCCTGCAAGCTGCTGTTCTTTAACGGCTCGGTGGCAGTGGTGTACTGCATTTTGATTTTCCTGTTCCGTCTGGACGCCATCTTGCAGGAATTTCAGCAGACCGGTATGATCTTGGGCATTGCGATGGTTTTGCTGGCCAATGCCTGCTTCTTCCTGACAGAAAGCGTGCTGGATAAATTTGAGGTTTACTATATTGTCCGTCTGCGAAAAAAGTTAAAACTGAAATAAACCCATCAGAGTTGTCGCAAGGCAGCTCTGATTTTTTTGCGGGAATTGCCATAAAATTGCCAAAATGCTTGCAATTGGGCGAAAATCCTGCTAAAATAAGAGAATACTTTTTTAGGAGAAACAGGTTCATGTATTTAAAAGCGCTGGAAATTCAAGGCTTTAAATCTTTTCCGGATAAAACGGTACTGAATTTCGGCAACGATATCACGGCGATCGTCGGCCCCAACGGCTCCGGTAAATCCAATTTGTCGGATGCAATTCGTTGGGTCATGGGCGAGCAGAGCAGCAAGGCGCTGCGCGGCGGCAAGATGGAGGACGTCATTTTCGGCGGCACCCAAAAACGGCCGCAGCTTGGCTTTGCCGAGGCCTCACTGGTTTTTGACAATTCCGATGGCATTTTTGCCATGGAAGCAAGTGAAATCATGGTAACGCGCCGGTATTATCGCTCCGGTGAAAGTGAATACTATATTAATAAGCAAAGCGCCCGCCTGCGTGACATCAACGAGCTGTTTATGGATACGGGCTTGGGGCGCGAGGGTTACTCCAATATTTCCCAGGGTCGCATTGATGAAATTTTGTCGGTGAAAAGTACCGACCGCCGCGAGGTTTTTGAAGAAGCAGCCGGCATTTCCAAATACCGCCACCGCAAAGAGGAAACCGAGCGCCGCCTTGCAAACACGCAGGACAACCTGCTGCGCGTCGGAGATAAAATTTCAGAATTGGAATTGCAGGTCGAACCGCTGCGCGAACAGGCGGAAAAAGCCAAAAAGTTTTTGGCGTACCGCGATGAGCTGCGCGGCCTTGAGGTCGCGGTCTGGCTGGATACGCTGGAAAAGTTGAGCCAAACCGCGCGAAAGGCGGAGGCAGACTATAATTCCGCCATGTTTATCCTCCATCAGGAGCATGAAGCATTGAACCAGCTGTATGTCAGCGCCGAGGGCTTCAGCTTTGAACTGCACGCCAAGGATTTGGAAACAGACAGCCTTCGCGAAACGATTTCCGCAATGGAGGGCGAATGCCGGCAGCTCGATGGGCAAATTGCCGTCTTGCAAGGGAACGTCGACAACAACCTTGAAAACATTCGCCGCGTACAGGCAGAGCTTGCAGACCAGGAAGACCGCAGGGGCAGCATCAGCGAACAAATCGCCCGTCAGGAAGCGCGTGTAGCGGAAATCGACACGCAGATCACCGCGCTGCAACAGCAGCTGGACGCGGCTTTGCAGCAAAGTAAGCAGCTGACCGATTCGGCGGAGGGAATGAACCGCCAGTTTTTGCAGCTGCGCAACAGGCAGTCGGCACTGCAATCTGATTTGGCAGCGCGCACGGCAGACGCCGCAGCTGTGCAGGACACGCTGTCGGTGACCCGTCAGCGCCTTGACAGCGCCAAACACGATGCCGATTCGGCAGCGCAGCGCCGCGCGGATGCACAAAAACAGCTGGAACAAACCGCAAAGGCACGGCAGCGGGCACAGGAGCGCGTGCAGTCGTACCAAAACACCATCGCAGGCTATCAGCTGCGCGCCAAAGCGCGCTTGGAGAAAAAGGAAGAACTGCAAAAGCAGCTCAATACACTGAGCGTTCAACTTGACACCACCGCATCCCGCGCCAGAATGTTCCGTGAAATGGAAAAGGAGTACGAGGGCTACTCCAAGGCCGTCCGCTTTTTGATGCAGGAGCAGGAGCGCGGCCGCCTACAAAACATTCACGGCCCGGTGTCCGCACTGATCAAAACCGAGGACGACTATACCGTGGCCGTGGAAATTGCACTGGGCAGCGCCATGCAGCAGCTTGTGGTCACTGCGGAGCAGGACGCAAAGTATGCCATCAATCTGCTCAAAACCCGCGACTGCGGCAGAGCTACATTTTTGCCCATGTCCACCATCCGCCCCAAGCCGTTACAGGAGCGTGATGTGGAACAATGCCGCGGCTTTGTCGGCATTGCGGCGGATTTGGTCAGCTGCAAGCCGGAATATGCAGCCATTGTTTCCAATCTGCTGGGAAGAACCGTGATTGCGGAGAATATGGATTTGGCCATCGCCATGGCGCGGCAATATCATCACCGCTTCCGCATTGTCACGTTGGACGGACAGGTCATCAACGCCGGCGGCTCCATGACCGGCGGCTCCGTGTCCAAAAATACCGGTATTTTGTCTCGTGCCAATGAATTAAAGCGCCTGACCGACCGCGAAACCGCACTGACCCAGCAGCTACAACAGGCAAAGTCAGCCTTTGCCGACGCTGCACGCAGCGCACAGCAAGTAGAATATGAATGTGCGACCGCCGGCAACCAATTGCGCCAGGCGGAAGACGAGGTTCTGCGCCTTCAGGGCGAGGAAAAGCAGTACACCGTTTTGCTCACCGCGATTGAAGACGCCATTCGCTCCTCCGATCGCGAAAATGAAACGTTAAAAGCACAACAAAAGAATGATTCCGAGCGGGAAATCAAGCTACAAGCACAAATCGAGCTGCTAAAATTGCAGCTGGCACAGGTCGATGCAGAGGTAGCGCAGCTTTCCGACGGACAAAGTGCCGCAACGGAGCAGACCGCCCGCGTGACGGAAACGATCACCTCCGTAAAAATGGACATCGCCGCGCTGGAAGCGGAGAAATTCACCAGCACAGCAGCCATTGCCAACCTGCGCGAACTCGCCGCTGCGATGCAAGGCGACCGCGTGCAGCGTCAGGCATTGATCAACCAGTATTCGCAGGAGAACGAAGAAACAAACCGCAAAATTGCGGCCGTCTGCATGCAGCGTGACGCGCAGAACGCACAGACGGCGCAAACGCGCGAGGAATTGAAGCAGGCATTGGCCGACCGCGTCGCACTGGAAGCGAAAAAAACCAAAACCGAAAAGGATGCCCAGCAAAAGAGCAAGGACATTTTGAACATGGAACGCGAGAGCGCCCGTCTGGAAAACAAAAAGACCACGGCCGAGCTGGAGGAAAAGCAGATCATCGACAAGCTGTGGGATTCCTATCAGCTGACCCGCTCCACGGCAACCTCCGAGCGTGCGGAAATTGAGAGCATTTCCCAAGCCAACAAGGCCATTGCTACGCTCAAACGAAAAATTGGCGCCTTGGGCAGCCCCAATTTGGGCGCGATTGAAGAATTTGCACGTGTCAATGAGCGATACCAATACCTGACCGGCCAGCGGGATGACATTCTGACGGCCAAGCGGGAATTGGAAGCCATTGTGCGCGATATTACCACCCAAATGACGGAAATTTTTGTCCGTGAATTTGCAAAAATCAACGAATATTTCAGCCAGACCTTTGTGGAAATGTTCGGCGGCGGCAAGGGCGCGCTGATTTTGGAGGATCCGAATGACCCGCTTGGCTGCGGCATCGAGATCCGCGTCCAGCCGCCCGGCAAGCAGCTGAAAACCATCACGCTTCTCTCCGGCGGCGAAAAAGCG
>CAMDZY010000169.1 GCA_945910975.1 uncultured Clostridia bacterium
AAGAAGCAAGCAGGCAGCTTCAGCTACACGCTGAAACCTGTAGCCGCTGTTGACGACTTGGTAAAGGTGCCGGTCATCATTCTGAATTATGACCGCAATGTAACAATTGGCCTGGATAAGCTGGTCGACACTGTGGCCGTTGCAAGCCGTGGCCTTACTGTTACGGATGTCGAAACTGACCTCTATGCCAGTGACAAATGGGCGAAGGAAGAACCCATCGGCCTCACAGGCACGGCCACTTCCGACGCAACGGGTATCCACATGGTAGATCCCCGCGCCGAAACCGGCCTGATGATCGACGGTGCATACCGCGTCACCTTCAGCGACGGTACCCAACAAGAAAGCCTCATTACAATCATGAGTGCGCAGAAGGTCTATTGTGAAGACGACAACACCAATGTGTTCGCCTTCGCAGACGGCAAGAAGGGTATTTGGCAGGAAGAAATCCTTGCGGGAACCGAAAAGGTCACCGAACAGGATGCAACAGAGGAATACACCGGACTTGATTCTCACTATGCAAACTGTGCAACGTATTCCGGCAATGCCGCGCACGTCGTCACTGTTGGCAAGGAAGTCGTGAAAGAGGATGCCGCAGCTGAATGGCCCACTGTGACCTTCAGCTTCCAAGGCACCGGCTTTGAACTGATTTCCGCCGCAAACGCAGAGGGCGGCCTTGGCAAGGTAGAAGTGAGAAATTCCGACGGTGCTGTTGTAACCACTTATATCTTTAGCAGCTACTATGGCGGCTTTGCTACGTACAACGAGACAACCGGTCAATGGGATGTAGCACCCGGCAACGCCACGGTGAACCAGGCTCCGATTGCAGCACACAATCTGGACTTTGGTGCATATGACGTAACAGTCAGCGCAATCTATACGCCCAACTTTGACTATGAAAAGAAGGGCGAGTATAAGCTCGTGATCGACGGTCTGCGTGTTGTCAACCCGCTGGGCGACGAAGCACTGGCATATGAGGATATTAAATTCAGCGATATGCTTGACACCGGCCTTGACAAGCTCAATATGTATATTGACGGCAAGGGCGATATCAGCGCGAAAGATGCACTGGAGTTTGGCCCTGCAAACGAAATCTATCTGAAGCCCGGCCAGGCAATCCCGGTGAAATTCATGGCAGACGCTCCCAATCAGCAAGTCGGCATTGGTGCAAGAGCATACACAGGTAGCACCACGACCTTGGGTATCTACGCTGCAAACAGCGGCGCGCTCACAACCCCGCTCAAGACCGTAGATATCGCAACTGCAACAGAAATGCACTATAACATCCTGCCGACCTTCACGCAGAACACAGAAGCCGGTTGGTATGAAACCGATACGATCGTCCTCAAGAACGATGGTACTGCGCCTCTGGCTCTGAGCAGCGCACGTTGCCCGGCAGATGTGATGTGCGAAATTACCAATGAATCCTATGAAACTGCTGCCAAGTTCGTCAAGAGAATGGCACAGAACAAGCAGAACTTTGCTTCCCTCACAGACGTTGACGCCAATGCATGGTACTTCAGCAGCGTGAAGTTCGCTGTGGAAAGCGGCATCATGGCCGGTGTCGGTGACAACCGCTTCGCTCCCAAGCAGGAACTGACCCGCGCTATGGCAGTGCGTGTGCTCTATGTCCTCGCCGGCAGGCCCGAAGCGAAGGCAAACACGAGCTTCACCGATGTAGTAGCCAATGCATGGTATGCTGACGCAGTTGCATGGGGCGCTGAAAACGGCATCGTTGCCGGCGTTACCGCAACAGAATTTAACCCCAATGGCAAGCTGACTCGCGAACAGATGGTTACCTTCCTGTATCGCTACGCCGGTAAGGCGCAGGTAGCTGACGACGCCATCGCCAACTACACTGACGGCGCAAAGGTTTCCGCTTATGCAGTCAACGCCATGAACTGGGCAATCGCCAACGGCATCGTCTCCGGCATGGGCAACGGCACCTTGGCCCCCAAGGCTACCGCAAACCGTGCGCAGATGGCCTCCATCCTGGCACACTGCGACGAGCTGTATGCCAACTGATTGAAAGTTAGGTGATTATCATGAAAAAGACTTACACGAAACCTGAACTCTATTACGAGAACTTCTCCCTGCTTGGCAGCATTGCAGCTAGCTGCACCGATGTCGACAAAAATGCGCAGGATGCAAACGCCTGCTCCGTCATGGACGACGTGCTTGGCATGACCATCTTCGCAACCGTTGGCATCTGCGAACTGACCGGCGACGGCAAGATCTGCTCGGCGGGCACCGCCACCGAAGCATTCGGCGTGGTTTCCGGATCCTAATGCAATGGCCCCGGTGTGGAAGTCTTTGGACTTCCACACCGGAAACCGCCGCAGTCCTTGCGGCGCTCCAACCAAAAACATATTTTCGCCGCCTTCGGGCGGCGAAAAAAGTAAGCGCACATTGTTTCCGCACAACCGGAACTCGCAAATAGAAACCCTCCCGCCCTGCTGGCTTTTCAACACGCTGCGCCAACGCGGGAGCTGCGATTTCATAATTTTATGAGAGCTTCATATTAGAAGGGAAACTTCCATGAACAACAAGACAAAACGTATTCTGAAAATTGCAATTCCGGTGCTGATCCTTGTACTGGCAGCTGTTCTCGCAATTTGCCTGACCCAGTGCAAAGATGAGCAGACACCCGCCGACCCATCTGGCGCAACAAAATCAACCCAGCAGACCGATCCCAACGAAAGCACTGAGCCGTCAACTGCGGATGAAAGCACCGAACCGACCGAATCCGGCAATGACCTTCCGGCCGTCGACCCGACTGCATCAACTGTACCCGGTTCCGACGTAACCGCCCCTTCCGAGGAAACCCGCCCCACCACAACCGGTGAGCCGCAAGTTCAAGCACCCTCGCTCTATAACCCGAATGGCACCCCGGAACTGCCGACCGGCAAACCGGATACGAACAATTTTGACATCCCCGGCTTTACCCAAATGCAAAGCGCTGCCACCGGCAGCATTTCCGACGACCTGTGCCTTGCCGCCGTCGGCAGCTATACCGGCGCTTATATGGAAGACGGTTCCGGCGACGCAGTGGAAAACGTCCTTGCGCTTGTGCTGGAAAACACCGGTGACGAATTGATCGAATATGCGAAAATTTCGGCCGAAGCCGACAATACCCCCGTATTCTTTCAAATTACTGCCATTCCCGCCGGCGGCTACGTCTTGGTTCTGGAATCCAACCGCCAGACGCTTTCCGCCAATGCCAAAGTGCAATCGCCTAAGGTCGAGCAGATTGCATATGTCAACGATTTGATTCTTGATTACTCCAACGAGTTTGAACTTTACAATGCAGACGGCGTAATCAACCTCAAAAATGTTTCCGGTAAAGACTATGAAAACGATATTTTCGTCTACTATAAGACGTTCCAATATGATGTATACCTCGGCGGCGTGACCTACCGCGC
The DNA here is from genome assembly GCA_945910975.1 of uncultured Clostridia bacterium. Lineage (GTDB taxonomy): Bacteria > Bacillota > Clostridia > Oscillospirales > Oscillospiraceae > JAKSPM01. The sequence continues at coordinate 3,420 of CAMDZY010000169.1, forward strand.
CCGCTTTGAAGGCGGCGTAAAAGACGGCGCGATCGCACAAAATATGCAGCCCCACTATTCCGGAGAACACTCCGTAGTGGTCTATATGGCGTATGATGAATAAGCTGTTCCGCTTCGGCGCATTGACCGTGTCCGTCAGCGGCATCGTTCCGCCGATCCCTGCCGATTCGCTGCTTTGCCCGTTTCTAATCGAAGAGGGGAAACCCGATTTGCAAATTATCGTTTTTCAGGACGAAACCTTTCCTATCCCGGACGACGCAAAAGAGGTCTACTTCTCCGGA
>CAMDZY010000170.1 GCA_945910975.1 uncultured Clostridia bacterium
CAAACGGCGCGCCTTGTGGTTTGTTTCGCGGATATTACCGTGACCCGGAAAAAACCGCAGAATGCTGGCATGACGGATTGTACCACACAGGCGATACCGCATGGCGCGATGAAGAAGGATATTTCTGGTACGTCGGCAGAACAGATGATGTTATTAAATCCTCCGGCTATCGCATCGGTCCCTTCGAAATTGAAAACATCATCATGGAGCTTCCATACGTACTGGAATGCGGCGTAACCGCTGTGCCTGATGCACTGCGCGGACAAATTGTGAAAGCCTGCATCGTATTAACAGCGGACCGCTCTCCCAGTGATGTACTGGCAAAGGAAATACAAAATTATGTCAAGGCGCACACTGCGCCGTATAAATATCCGCGGTTGGTAGAATTCCGTTCGGAACTGCCGAAAACCGCCAGCGGAAAGATTATGAGAAATAAATTATGATTACAACACAAAAACGTATCAGTCTTTTTTGCGGACATTACGGAAGCGGCAAAACCAACATCGCCATCAACTATGCATGTATGTTACGTGCAGCAGGGCTTGCTGTCAGCGTAGCAGATATGGATATTGTCAATCCCTACTTCCGCACGAGCGATAGCCGTGAAATGCTCCAACGCGCCGGAATTGGGCTAGTCTGCTCCCCATATGCAGGATCAAATGTTGATCTTGCTGCGCTTCCAAAAGAGCTATATGATTTGGTGCGTTGCCGTGACGTATATGCCGTGATGGACGTTGGCGGAGACGAACGCGGTGCGCTGGCATTGGGTCGTTATGTTCCGGAAATATTGGAAGAAGATAATTATGCAATGTACTTTGTTGTCAATTTTGCGCGCCCTTTAACACGCACCGCAGACCAGGCCTTCGATATTCTGCGTGAAATTGAGCAAGCTGCGGGTATGCGCTGTACCGCGATTGTGCATAATACCAATCTTGCCACGCAAACTACGCCACAGACCTTGCTGCACTACATCGATGCACTGCAACAGCTGCGCCAAAAAAGCGGCCTTCCTGTTGCCTTTTGGTCAGCTGAGCACACATTAATACCGGCCTTGGCCGATGCACTTGCGGCACATACGGACAAAGCATTATACCACGAGCTTTTTCCCCTGCATTTGCAGGCAAAAATAACGGATTGAAAGGACGAAAAACCATGGCAAAACTAACATTTGACACCGAGCGATGCAAGGGCTGCGGGCTATGCATTCACGCCTGTCCAAAACACCTACTCGCCTTGGAAAAGAAGCACATCAACAAAAAAGGACACACTCCCGTCTGCATGACAGATGTAACACAGTGCATTGGCTGTGCTTTCTGTGCCATTATGTGTCCCGATTGCGTCATTACCGTGGAAAAATAAGGAGGGTAGAAGATGAGCGAAAAAGTATTGATGAAGGGAAACGAAGCCATTGCAGAAGCTGCTATTATGGCAGGCTGCCGCCATTACTTCGGGTATCCAATTACACCACAAACTGAAATCGCCGCATATATGGCAAAACGTATGCCGCAGATCGGCGGGTGTTTTTTACAAGCAGAGAGCGAAATTGCAGCTATCAACATGGTATACGGCGTTTCCTCAGCGGGGTATCGCGTTATGACCTCTTCTTCCAGCCCTGGGATTGCATTGAAAAGCGAAGGCCTATCCTATCTGGCCGGTGCTGACCTGCCAGCACTGGTGGTCAATGTACAGCGCGGCGGACCGGGTCTTGGAGGAATTCAGCCCTCGCAATCAGATTATTTTCAGGCAACCAAAGCCGGCGGGCACGGTGATTTTCGAATGATCGTACTTGCTCCTGCTTCCGTTCAGGAAATGGCGAATTTAACTTTGTGCGGCTTTGCACTGGCAGATCAATATCGTATGACAGCAATGATTCTCGCCGATGGTACAATGGGCCAAATGATGGAGCCGGTGAGCTTCGAGCAACCCCCTCTGCAGGAAGTGGAAAAACCCTGGGCAGTCCGTGGTACTGAAAATATGCGTCCGCATAATATCATCAATTCTCTGTATCTGGTGCCGGAAGAGCTGGAACGAAAAAATGTGGAACGCTTTGCGCGCTATGCGGAAATTGAAAAGAAGGAAGCTCGCTGTGAAGAATACCACGTAGAAGACGCAGACATCATCGTCGTTGGGTTCGGCATTGCCGCACGTGTTGCCAAAAGCGCCGTAGACGCGGCGCGGGCTCAGGGAATCCGCGTTGGGTTGATTCGCCCGATCACGCTTTGGCCATTTCCCAAAGAGGCGCTGTACCGTGCCGCTACACACGCTAAACGTTTCATTTCAGTTGAGCTTTCTATGGGACAAATGGTGGAAGATATTTCACTTGCTATTCACTGCAAGGCGCCCGTGGACCTTTGCTTCCGTACGGGGGGGATGATTCCGTCTCCTGAGCAAGTTCTCAACTCCATTACAGATGCAAAAACAAAAATTGACACAGAAAGGACGCCTTGCTGAAGGCCGGAACATATGAATGATCGTATTTGAAAAACCGAAGGTGTTAACCGACAAGCCGCTGCATTATTGCCCCGGCTGTACACATGGAATTGTTCATCGTCTGGTTGCGCAGGCGATTGAAGAGCTTTCCATCGAAGGAAAAACAATTGGCGTTGTGCCGGTTGGCTGTTCTGTTATGGCATATGACTATTTCAAAACCGATATGGTAGAGGCCTCGCATGGGCGGGCGCCTGCCGTTGCAACCGGTCTGCGCCGTGCGTTACCCGACCGTGTAATTTTTACATACCAAGGCGACGGCGATCTCGCCTCCATCGGCACTGCAGAAACAGTACATGCCGCCGCACGCAATGAGAATATCACCGTTATTTTTATTAATAACGCCATCTACGGTATGACAGGCGGCCAAATGGCTCCGACTTCCCTTCCCGGCCAGGTAACGCAAACTTCCCCCTATGGCAGAGATGTCAAACAATGTGGTTATCCTGTGAAAATCTGCGAAATGCTGGCGCAACTGGAGGGCCCGGCTTATCTGGAGCGTGTTGCCGTTAACAACGTCAAACACGTGTTGGCAGCAAAAAAAGCGATTCGCCATGCATTTGAAAACCAACTTGCAGGTAAAGGCTTTTCGCTGATCGAAGTGCTTTCCTCCTGCCCCACGAACTGGGGAATGACACCGGAAAAAGCCTTGGACTGGATAGAAGAAAAAATGATTCCGTATTATCCGCTCGGCGTGTTTAAGGACAGAGACAAGGAGGCAGTTCAATGAGCACTACCAAGATTCTGATTGCCGGATTCGGTGGGCAAGGCGTACTGTTTGCCGGCAAATATCTCGCATATCAGGGATTGCTGGAAGGCAGACAGCTTTCCTGGCTCCCTTCATACGGGCCCGAAATGCGCGGCGGAACTGCAAATTGCAGTGTCATTCTTTCTGACGAACCGGTCGGCTCACCGATTGTCACAGAACCGGACGTTCTGATCGTCATGAACCTCCCCTCCTATGATAAATATGAAAGCAGTGTGGTTTCCGGCGGCCTTATCCTGCTGGACAGCTCGTTGATTGACCGACCCACCGCGCGTTCTGATGTGCGCACCGTCCGTGTACCAGCCACAGCAATGGCCCGCGAACAGGGCATTCCAACACTTGCCAATATGATCTTGCTCGGCCAGTTTTTTGCTTGCAGCGGCGCCGCTGATTTTGCCAATACCGATGCGGTATTGAAAAAAGTAATCTCACAAAAACATA
>CAMDZY010000171.1 GCA_945910975.1 uncultured Clostridia bacterium
GCATTGCGATTTTACTTTCAACTACAATTCTATCATTTTCTTTTTCGTTGTCAATAACCGAAAAGGCGGGAAGGAAGCGCACTGCCTGCAATTGGCACGCACAATTTCAAATGTTACAATGAATATAAATACATATTTTGCGGTGACGAATGCTGTACGACCGCTTCCGTGGGCAGACAGCGAATGTTCATTTCAACTGTTAAGAGCTTAATTTGTGGTCGGATGGATCCTGTCAAATGTGGGGAACGGAAAGCAATTTGAACTGTAGATACGCGCAATGTGTCCAATTTTGACCGATCTGTTTACGGATTTGAGCGAAAGTGCTTACAATGATTGCCCACATTGTAGCCGGATTAGCTTGCCGTTTACCAATGTCAGAAGTAGCAACCCATCAAACTTTTGCTGCACAAACTTCTTTTGTTATAAATTTTTTGCTTAGATTTGTGAATATCTGCATAAAAAACTGATGAAAAGGTCTTGTATAATTGAGAATAATATGCTATAATGCATTTGTGGCGCTGTATCCTAGTCAGTGCTGCCGATTCCGAAGAAGGGCCTAAAAATCCTTTAAAGGGCATATCGATGAAGTCCCTGGTGCTTGCTTGTTACGCCCAGTTTCGGGTGGGTGCTGGGGGTTAAGGCTTCCGGGCGCACGCCAATGGCATGGCGCTCCCGACCCGGTTGCCGTGGAGACCGGTGTTTGTGCGACGTCAGCCGCGTAGTGAGCTTGCTCATCTTCCTGACGCGTACGACTCTGGAGAGGAACCTGCATTTCGGTGCACAGAATCGTGTGCTGTGTGCAGCGTAGCCTGCCTTGCGTGAATGCGATGGGGACAGGGGAGCTACGCATAGTTTGCTTATGGCCATAGGCAGATGTGATATTCCCTCGAAACCGTATTTGCAAAAGAGGATAAGAATCGGTGTGAACTGCTGTGGAAATCACCTAGGCAGTCTGAAATACGGGCAGGTGTGGGATTGCAGTACGGACTAAGTGGCAATCGGGTACAGTCAATGGCGACATGGCTGCACCGGGCCGAACGGGAAACCGCCGCTTGGCGACAAGCGGTGTCCGGCGGGGAAATCCGACCCGACCTAAGCCGTAAGGTTTACCACACTTGCTGCCACATATCATTAGAATTCCTGCCTGCCGGTGTTTCTTCCGGCGGACTGAACAGATTCCCGCTTGGGAGGTTTATCCGTTGAAACGCTCTAAATCCAAAAAGGGACGCGCCGACTCGGCAAAGCATAGATTCGGCTGGATCATTATCATTTTTTTCCTGACCGTCTGCATTTCTGCGCTGTTTTCCTTTTTTTCATCCATGGCTATGGACAATGCCAGTACGGCGGTCGCCTTTTTGGTGCTGCTACTGATTGTGCTGATCGGCATTTTCTTTGATATGGTCGGCGTTGCCGTCACGGCTGCCGATGAAAAGCCGTTCCATTCCATGGCCGCCAAAAAAACAAAGGGTTCCAAGGAAGCCCTTTTTCTCATCCGCAATGCTGACCGCGTTTCATCTATTTGTAACGATGTCATTGGCGATGTGTGCGGTGTCATTTCCGGTTCTGCGTCCGCTGCAATTGTGGCAAAGGTGCTGCTTACGAACTCTTCTGCCACAGTGGTGACTCTTCTTATGTCCGCGCTTGTCGCTGGACTGACAGTGGGCGGCAAGGCCTGTGGCAAATCCATCGCCATCAGCGGTGCAACAAAAATAGTACATATGACAGCTACTGTCATGTACTATATTAAGGCTGCTTTTTCGTTTGGTAAAAAGAAAAAGAAACGATAACGCCAAAGGTTGTGAGATTTTGCAATTGTTGGATCAGATCCGTAGCAGAGAAGATCTGCAAGCAATCAAACCCGAACAAGAAGCGCAGCTCTGCGCGGAAATTCGGGAATTTTTAATCAATAATGTGTCGAAAACGGGCGGTCACGTGTCCTCAAACTTGGGCATCGTGGAGCTTTCCGTCGCGATTGAAAAGGTATTTAACACGGAAAAGGATCGGCTGGTATTCGATGTAGGGCATCAGTCTTATGTGCATAAGATCCTGACCGGCCGGAAGGACGAATTTCCAACGCTGCGCAGCTACGGCGGCATCGCCGGATTTCCCAAGCCCTCCGAAAGCGACACGGATGCATTTGTCGCAGGCCATGCTTCCAGCGCCGTGTCCACCGCCCTTGGCATGGCGCGTGCAAAGCGCCTGAAAGGGGAGGACTACCATGTCATTGCCCTTTTGGGCGATGGTGCAATGACCGGTGGGTTGGCCTATGAGGGATTGAACGATGTAGGTGGCAGCGAAGAGCCACTAATTGTCATTTTGAATGACAACTGTATGTCGATTACACCCAATGTGGGTGGCATCGCCTCCCACCTGGCAATGATCCGTGTGCGCCCCGCCTATTTCAAGATGAAAAAATACTGGCGCAGCTTCACGCGGACGGTTCCTGGTGGCTCAAAAATTTACAGCGTGACCCACCGCTGGAAAAGCCGGTTGAAAAAGCGCATTTTGGGCATGAACTGGTTTGAGGAGATGGGCTTTCTCTATATGGGGCCGGTGGATGGGCATGACATTACTCGCCTGATTTACCTGCTGAAGCGTGCAAAAGAAGCCAATCGGCCGGTCTTGCTTCATGTTATCACACAAAAGGGCAGGGGATACCCGCCGGCGGAGCGTGACCCGGAAACGTTCCACGGAATCGGCCCGTTCAACCCTGCGACCGGCCAAATTACGAAGCCGGCGACGCCTAGCTTTTCCGGTGTATTTGGCGAAACGCTGACAGATCTTGCCCACCGGGATGACCGAATTTGCGCCATTACCGCCGCCATGCAGAGCGGTACGGGCTTGACGCCCTTTGCAACTGCGTTGCCGGAACGGTTTTTTGATGTGGGCATTGCCGAGGGACACGCTGTTTCCATGGCAGGCGGACTGGCCAAGCAGGGAATGATCCCGGTCGTGGCGATTTATTCCACATTTTTGCAGCGTGCCTATGACATGATCGTGCAGGATGTGGCAATGCTCAATCTCCACGTTGTCTTTGCCGTTGACCGCGCAGGTCTGGTTGGCGAGGACGGAGAAACCCATCACGGTATTTTAGACGTTGGATTCCTGCGTCAAATTCCCAATATGCAAATCCTTTGCCCCTCAAATCTGGCGGAACTGCGTCAAATGCTGCGCCATGCCATTTTGGAAATGGACGGCCCTGTGGCGGTTCGTTATCCCAAGGGCGGCAATGGCACCTTTACGGGTGTTGCACAAGATGAATTGTTCTGCATCGGTCGGGATGTGACGATTGTCACCTACGGCAAGATTCTCAACAATGTGATTTCTGCACGGGAATTGTTGCGAAAAAAGGGAATTGAAGCCGAAATCATCAAGTTAAATTCCATAAAACCGATTCATTTTGATACCATTATAACGTCCGTGCAAAAAACCGGCAGACTGCTGGTTGTGGAGGAGGTTTCAGAGGTTGGCTCTGTTGGCAATGAAATTGTTGTGCATTTGACCATGAAACAGATTCCATTCCGTAGCAAGCTGATGAACTTGGGTGACCGGTTTATCACGCACGGAAAATTGGAAACACTCTACCACGTCTGCGGCATGGATGCCGAAGCGATTGCACAAGCTGCCGAGGAGGTTTTTCGTGCATGAAAAATTCACAGCGATTAGATGTCCTGTTGGT
>CAMDZY010000172.1 GCA_945910975.1 uncultured Clostridia bacterium
TACTGTTGTGATCAGCTTCTATTTTGGCACACAATACGAGCAGAAAAGCAAATAATTCGATTGTCATTTCCCGAAAAGCCACCGCATACAATACTCTTACCGCACCGGCTGCTGCCATATTCACAGCTTTCGGCAAATTTTGCCTTGCTATTTTTCGGCATTCGTATTATAATGTGCGAGGGTTGCATCAAAAGCAGCTTCCGAAAAAAAGCAGCTATCATCCGTTTCAGGAGTGTTATTATATGAATTTATCGAAAAATGCAATAGAAGATTACCTTGTTCCCGGCAAACGTGTCCACCTGATTGGCATCGGCGGCGTATCAATGCGACCGCTGGGCCTGGTTTTGCGCGGCATGGGCATGGAGATTTCCGGCTCGGACATGAATTCCTCCGTGTCCACCGATGAACTGATCGCGCGTGGCATTCAGGTCTATATTGGCCACAACGCCAAGCACGTGGAAGGGGTAGACTGCATCATTCGCACCGCCGCCGTCCACAACGATAACCCGGAAATTGCCGCCGCCCGTGCCAGAGGAATCCCGGTGTTTGAGCGGGCGCAGGCTTGGGGCGTGATTATGCGCAACTATAAAAATGCAATTTGCGTCGCCGGCACCCATGGCAAAACCACCACGACCTCCATGCTCACCCATATCTTTATGGACGCACAGCTTGACCCCACCGTTATGATCGGCGGCAGTCTTCCGCTGCTGCACGCCGGGCATCGCGTGGGCAACGGCGACACCATCATCATGGAAAGCTGTGAATACTGCAACAGTTTCCTCAACTTCTTCCCCACCGTCGCCGTGATCAACAATATTGAGGCCGACCATCTGGACTTTTTCAAGGGCTTGGCCGATATTCAGGCATCGTTCCGGAAATTCGCGCAGCTGGTGCCCGAAAACGGCTACGTCATTGCCAACGGGGACGACAAAAATACCCGCGAGGCGCTCAACGGCTTGCAATATCTGACCTTTGGCCTTGCGCCGGATAATGACTACCATTGCCAGAACCTGTCCGAAGATGAGCATAGCTTTGATGTTTATTATCACGATACGCTATATACGCACGTTGATTTGCAGGTCTACGGCCACCATAATGTCTATAACGCGCTGGCCGCTGCCGCTGCCGCGCACGTACTGGGCGTTTGCGGCGCTTCGGTCGGCCGGGGGCTTGGCAGTTTCCACGGCGCCGGTCGACGGTTGGAATATAAAGGCTCCTGCAACGGGGCGGATATCTACGATGACTATGCGCACCATCCCAGCGAGATCCACGCGCTTTTGCAGGCCGTTTCCTGCATGGGTTATCAGCGGATCATTCTGGCCTTCCAGCCCCACACCTATTCCCGTACCAAGGCATTGTTCCCCGACTTTGTGCGGGAATTGAAGCGCGCAGATGTGTTGGTTCTGGCTGAGATCTACGCTGCACGGGAGAGCAACAAGGTTGGCATTTCCTCCAGAGATCTGGCCGAGCAAATTCCCGGCGCCGTGTGCTTTGACACACTGCCGGAGGTTTCCGACTACCTGCGCTCCATCGCCCATCCCGGTGACATTATCCTCACCGTCGGCGCAGGCGATATCTACAAGGCCGGCGAAAGCCTTGTGACAGGCAAATAAGCCGATGCTTCTTTCGCTTTCATTTTTCTGCATTTAATACGTCAAAAGGCGAATGTGAAAGCATTTTGACATGAGAAATCCGCCAATTTCAAAGCAATTTGATAGACAAAGGCGCCTGCATCCGGTAGAATACAATCAGAAATCAGATCAGGTGGTCAAACGAATGGATAATGGTACGAAAATCAAAAACGCTCGAATCAAGGCAAATCTCACGCAAGAGCAGGTAGCAGCTTCTCTTGGCGTGAGCAGACAAACAATATCGAATTGGGAAACGGAAAAAACATATCCCGATATTGTGAGCGTTGTGAAAATGAGCGATTTATACCAAGTTAGTCTTGACCATCTGCTCAAGGAGGAAACGCCTATGTCAGATTATCTGGATTATCTGGAAGAAAGCACAAACACGGTGAAAAGCAAAAACCGGATCGCAAAACTGATCATCATTTTAACATACCTCGCAATTTGGGCATTCTCGCTCATTGTGTTTTGGTGTTTTATGGGTCCGGCCGATGCATTGGGATACGGTCTCATGTTCCAATGGTTTCTGCTGCCGGTTACAGCACTGATTCTCTCATTGATTATCGGCGCAAACAACTATTGGGGTAAGCGGAAATGGCTGTGTGTGGTTGCCTTCTGTTTGATGTATTGCCTTGCTGACTATGCATCATTCCCCTTGTCACGCATGATTGCAGATCACAGAATAGAACTCTATGTGCCAGGAGAGCTCACGATTTGGTTTGCAATAATTGCTCCTGCGATTGGATTGGGAATTGGCGTTGGAATCAACAGTTTGAAAGCGCTTTTTGCTTCCAAAACCAAGAAAATAAGCTGAACTACTCGCGGTCGCGCTCACCTGCGCGGCCGCCTTTTCTGTGTGTATGCGCCAAAAAGCAGGAATGTAGCAAAGTTGGTACTGCCACATTCCTGCTTGGGAGACCCTGTAAATTTTGTTTATTGCGTCTTGCCGCCGATTTCAACTGCCGTTGGAGCATCCGTGGTGACTGATACGCGCTGTAACAGCGTTCCGTTTTCCCACAATTCATATTCTCCGGCCGCAAGACCGGCAAAGGTGCAGGATCCTTGATAGAACCCGTCGGTTTGGGTGGTTTTGGTGGTAAAGCGTATGATACGGTCTGTGGTGATACCTTGACCGGAAAGGGTGTAGCGATAACAAACACCGTCCTCAGCAGGCACCGACGAAATCGGCAAATCGCGCAAAACCTGCACAGTTCCGGTTTGCTGGGTCGTCATGTATACCATTTCCCCATCCGACCAGCCCTTGCCGCCCAGTACGGCCACTGACGCGTTGCGGTGCAATGAAAACAACACAGCGCCAATTTCCTCCGATATGGCTAAGTATTGCCCCGGCTGCAAACCGTTTGTGACAACTTCATGTTTGTCGTTGACCGTCAGCGTCTGCAAAACGGTTTTGCCGGGTGTTGTAATCTCAATTGCACTCCCCTGGGGCAGCTCATCGGCGTGAATCACAACGCGCACCACACCATTGTCTGCCAATTCCCGCGCCAGGACATCGATTATATTTGGGGATCGCGGCGAATCCGGTTCTGTTGGGATCTGCGCCGTATCCACATCCAATGCCTGTGCAATTCCCGCAGCCGCAAGACACACCGTGACACTGAGCGCCGCAGTCACCAACAGCATAACACACGCACCTCGCTTCCAATTCATGGCATCACTCCCTCCGTTTGCCACAGTATAACGGAGATGAGATGGGATTATCGCACCAAAGCTGTCGATTGTCAAAAAAATCCCCATGCCGCGTTCCGCCGCCGCGATGAGCGAACGCATAGACAGCGAGGGAATTTTTTGTGCATCTGCTAAGAGGCGAAGTGCAGGCATTTAGATCAAGCCCTGCATGTGTGTCTGCATTGACTTTTTTTCGCGCGCGTGCTATACTAAATGCACCATTGCATGAGATCAGGATGCAAAATACGCGAAGGACAACCGAAATAAATTCGTTGTCCCCTCGATACCTGCATAAAACGCTAAGCGTATCTTATGGGCCGTTTATCTATTTCCGTTTTTGAGGTGGAATATGGAATTT
>CAMDZY010000173.1 GCA_945910975.1 uncultured Clostridia bacterium
CCAGGCAAGCAACGATGCCCTGGTAGATGCATGTCTTGAGGCTTGGGAAAAAACGGAGTAAGGCGGTGTTTTGTGCAAATGAATGAGAGAAGACATATCACTGCCGTCACGGCAACTCCACTCACCGCGCAATCTCTGCAAAAGCTGCGCGCAGTCTGCAAGCGCCGATACGGCGAAAACTATACGTTGGAATGCCTGCAAGATCAGGAACTCATCGGCGGGATGCAGATCTTTGACGGTGAGCGTATGATCGATGGAAGTATCCGCGGTAAACTGCATACCATCCACGATGCGCTGCTCAAAGCACAAACCGACGCAAAACAAGGAGAGACAAGCCATGGAGCTTAATCTGCGCGTTTTAACCAACGATTTACAGCAGCATCTGGCTGCATTGCCGCCAATGCAACCCTGCGCCATTGCCGCGGGACGCGTTGTCGCGTGTGCCGATGGTATTGTAACGGTGCAAGGGCTGCCACATGCGCGCTGCGGAGAGTTGATCTGCATCGGCACGTGTGCACATGCATTGGTCATGAACTTAGAAGAAGATACTGTCGGCGCCATTTTGCTTTGTAATGCAGATGAGGTTTCGGAGGGTGATGTTGCATGCTGCACCGGCAAAATAATCGGTGTGCCATGTGGAGAAGAATTGCTCGGCAGAGTAATCGATCCGCTGGGTAATCCCCTGGATGGCAAAGGCGCACTTGGAGCAACCGCAGAGCGACCGATTGAATTCCCGGCCCCTGATGTATTTAAACGCAAAAAAGTTTGCCGTCCTTTGTTCACCGGCATCACCGCAATCGACAGTATGATCCCTATCGGACGGGGCCAGCGAGAACTGATTATCGGCGACCGACAAACCGGAAAAACCACCATCGCCATTGACGCGATCCTCTCGCAGAAAAACAAGGGGGTCGCGTGTGTGTATGTTGCCATCGGGCAAAAACTATCCTCCGTGCGACAGATCATCGACACACTGCAATCACATGGCGCATTGGAATATACCACCGTTGTCTGTTCCACAGCCGGGCAAAGCGCCCCTATACAATATATTGCACCGTATACCGGTACCGCTGTTGCGGAATACTTCTGCTACGCCGGTAAAGACGCCCTAATTGTATATGACGATCTTTCCAAGCATGCTATCGCATACCGAGCTATTTCACTGCTTCTTAAACGTCCCAGCGGGCGTGAAGCTTATCCGGGGGATGTGTTTTATATTCATTCCCGATTGCTGGAGCGCAGTGCACAGCTTTCCGACGCGTTGGGCGGAGGTTCTCTGACAGCTCTGCCCATTGTGGAAACACTTGGCGGAGACATTTCCGCCTATATTCCAACCAACATCATCTCCATCACCGACGGACAAATCTATCTTGAAAGCGAATTGTTCCACAGCGGAGTTCGGCCCGCAATCAACGTCGGTTTATCCGTCTCTCGCGTGGGTGGCAGCGCACAGTATCCGGCGGTACGCGCCTTTTCCGGGCGTGTGCGCCTGGAACTGGCACATTATCGTGAAATTGCTCAATTTAGCCAATTTGGGTCGGACCTGGAGGCGGGCGCCAAGGAAACGCTGCTACGCGGCGAGCGACTCACAGAACTGCTCAAGCAACCGGAACACAAGTCACATACCGTATTTCAAACAGCAGCGGAGCTATTGTTAATGGGCGAAAATAAGCTCAAAAATACGCCGCCGCATGCCGTGCGCGCAACGCTTGATCGCTTCTTCTCCTTTTTTTCTGTATCTTTCGGTGCATTGGTCGAATCCGTTAACCAGACCGGGCAACTCAGCGATGCGCAAAAATCGCAAATTTTGCAAGCTTTTGACACACTTGGAGGCGCACAATGAACACGCGGGAACTCCAAAATCGAATTGCCGCAATCCGATCCACCGGGAAAACAACGCGTGCGATGGAAATGATTGCCTCCTCCAAATTGGAATCTTCCATGCGCCGTTCGGTGGTAAGCACACGCTATTTGGAAGAATTGCGGCAGGCACTTTCTCGTCTTGCTGCACAACAACCGCTCCACCACCCTTTTTTATCGGGGCACGAAGACGGCCAAAACGCATTGATTGTTATCAGCGGTGATAAAGGGCTATGCGGCGACTACAACCATGCCATCCTGCATTGTGCGGACGTGTTTTTGGAAACACACGCAGTTGACCGCATCCTTGCCGTCGGGTATACCGCGGTGGAGCATTTTCGCGGCAGCGGCTATGCCATGAACAATTACTATGCACATTTACAGCAACCACACGCGTATGATGCCATTATGCTCAGCGAAGACTTGCTGCGCCAGTATCTGCAGCATCAATATCACGCAGTGCATATTGCTTATACAAAAATGCTGCGGCCGGGTGTTTATCAAACGACGGTAGAACCTCTGTTGCCGATTACCTACATTGCTGCTGCGCCGGAACAGGCGCTGCCTATAGAGCCTACCGGCACCAAAGAGCTGACCAATCTACTTTCGCAGCTTGTCATGTCACAAATATACAGTGCATTGGCTGACAGCGACTACGCGATGCAATATGACCGTATGCTCGCTATGCGCAAATCCACAAAAAACGGAGAAGAAATGGTTCGCACGCTGACACTGCAGTACCACAGAATGCGTCAGGAGCGTATCACAGCAGAGTTGCAAACCCTGGCGCACTCCGCTGAAGACTGAGCAGCAACAGCCAAACGGGAGGGCTGATATGGAAAACACATACCAAGGCGTTGTAGTCCGAATTGTCGGATCTGTCATTGACGTAAAATTTGAGGGACATCTGCCAAAGCAAAACGAGGTACTCACTCTATGCAACGACAGTCAAAACGTATTGCTGGAGGTCATGGCACATCGGCGCGGCGGCATTTGCCGTTGCATTTCTCTGCAACCAACAGATGGATTGTATCGCGGGCTGACCGTGCATGCAACCGGAAGTTGCTTGCGGGTCCCCGTCGGTATACAGACTCTAGGGCGTGTAACAGATGCGCTGGGCAGACCGCTGGACGGAAAAGGACCTATCAACGGTCCACGTCGACCCGTATATGCACCTGCCCCCACTCTTTTGGAACAGCGCCCGGTACGCGACGTGTTAGAAACCGGCATCAAAGTAATCGATTTACTCACGCCATACGCTAAAGGCGGGAAAATAGGGCTCTTCGGCGGCGCCGGCGTTGGCAAAACCGTTTTAATTCAGGAATTGATTTCTACCATCGCTACCAAACACAGCGGGCGCTCCGTATTTATCGGCGTGGGAGAACGCTCCAGAGAGGGCAACGAAATGGTGGAGGAAATGACCGCTTCCGGCGTACTCGAAAAAACATCTCTGGTTTTCGGGCAAATGAACGAATCTCCCGGCGCCCGCATGCGCGCCGCTTTTACCGGTCTTACTATGGCAGAATATTTCCGCGACCATGAGCACACAGATGTGCTTTTGTTTATCGACAATATTTTTCGATACGTTCAGGCAGGTTCCGAAGTTTCGGCGCTGCTGGGCAGACTTCCCTCCGCCGTCGGATATCAGCCAACGCTGGCAAGCGAGCTTGGAGCACTGGAAGAGCGCATCACTTCCACCAATGCCGGCTCCATCACCTCCATACAGGCAATTTATGTTCCGGCAGACGATCTGACCGATCCGGCACCTGCCACCATCTTCAGCCATCTGGAT
>CAMDZY010000174.1 GCA_945910975.1 uncultured Clostridia bacterium
TTTGCTTTTTTCTTATAGGCTCTATCGGGAATACCCCAACATTTATTATAGAGCCTTAAAATTTGACACTCCGGCTGCTCCTGGCCGTACAAATTAAATGCATAGACGCGCTTGCCGAGAAGGCCGATCTCCTCGCCGCATATATCGCAATATTTTTTAGCAAAAAGACCCGCTGTATCTTACCACTTTGACTATAAGGTTCTTTTTATTTCAAGTCGCCGTCGTCAAACGGATCGCCGCACTCCGGGCAGAATTTCGGCGGATGTGCCGGGTCTGCCGGCTCCCAACCGCACTTGTCGCACTTGTACTGCGGAACACCTGCCGGCTTCGGTTTGCCGCACTCGGAGCAGAATTTGCCCTTGTTCACCGCACCGCATGAGCAAGTCCAGCCTGCATCCGGGGTAGGTCTGGGTTTTCCGCATTCCGGGCAGAACTTGCCGGTGGTCGTTGCGCCGCAGGAGCATTTCCAGCTTTCAACCGGAGCGGGCTTTGGTTTGCCGCAGCCTGCGCAGAATTTGCCCGTGTTACCGGTCTGTCCGCACGCGCAATTCCAAGCGGCAGGTGCAGCCGGAGTCGGCTGCAGCATCTGCTGCTGCCCCATCGCATAGAGGTTTTGCACATTTGCACCGCCGGCCTGACCGGCCATACCCATTCCCATAAATGCCATTGCCGCGCCTGCACCTGTGTTGGACGCTGCCATCTTCATGGCGTCGCCCTGTGCGCCAACCAGGTGTGCCGCCGCTCTCACCGGATCTGCAAATGCAGCGTTGCGTTGCAGTTCCTTGATCGTCTTTTCGTCTTCTTCATTCGCAGTCATGCTCTCGACGCTGAAGGAAACAATTTCGATGCCGCGCAAATCTCTCCACTTTGTGGAAAGCTCCTGATTGAGTGCATCGCCAATCTCCGTGGAATGGCCGGGAAGCGCGGAATACCGAATGCCCATTTCACTGATGCGGGCAAAGGCAGGCTGCAATGCATTGCGCAGCTCGCCCTTCATCTGGCTGTCGATTTCTCGGCGCGTATAATCCTCGGAAACATTGCCGCAGACATTCATGTAGAACAGCAACGGGTTCGTCACGCGGTAGCTATACTGGCCAAAGCAGCGGATGCCGATATCCATATCGATGCCGGCACGCTGGTCAACCACGCGGAACGGGACAGGTGCGGGGGTGCCATATTTATTGCCAACAATCTCCTTGGTGTTGATGTAGTAGATGCGCTGATCCTTGGGGGCCTCGCCGCCGAAGGTGAAACGCTTGCCGATGTTTTTAAACACCTCGCCAATGTTCTTGCTCAGGTTGCCGGAAAAAATGCTCGGCTCCGTGGACATATCATATGTATACTCGCCGGGTTCCGCGCACAGGTCTACGACCTTGCCCTGCTCCACAATGAGCATACACTGTCCGTCTGCCACTGCAATCACGGAGCCGTTTGTGATGATATTTTCATCACCCTTGCGGTTGCTGGAACGGCCGGTTACTTTTTTCCGGCCTTTGACGACTAGTACGTCTGCGGAGATTGCTTCACAATAGAAATACTCTTTCCACTGGTCGGCCAGCACTCCGCCGGTTGCACCAAATGCTGCTTTAATTAAACCCATAATTCATTTCTCCTTTTACACTTATTTACCATGATTCGCCTTATGCCCAGGGATCCTGCGCAGCCGGAATACGGATGCCGCTCAATGGGCTGGAATACCTCCAAAGGAACCACTGATCTCCCTTTTGCCACAGCATCATTGGTCTTGACCCGCGCAGGACATTAATTCCGGTATCCTTGTCCTTGAGGTATAACGCAAGTACACAGAGAAACGCCGCACGGGTGTCCTCCGGCGTATGCAGCCCTGCCTGAGGCAATGCGTTCCAATCCGCTAACGTTTCGGGAATGGCATTTTGTATAACTTGCATGATCAACCAACTCCTTTCGTGCGTGAATTTTTCTTTTGACTCCTGTTCTGTTTTCTCTCGTTTGCGGTGGAACACACAATATGCACATTCTTTGCATTGGCCGGAACACCTGCATTCATGCGCACTATAATGTATCGATCACCGCAGACAGATAAGTTTCCGAAACGGAACCGTAGATAAACCGTTCGATCCTCCCGTCTCCTTTTGCTTGACGAACCCCATCAGCTAGTTTTTGTTCTGTATTTTCATCTACCACCAGAACAACTTTACAATTTGAGTTTTGCGTCTTCACCTCATTACGTAATTTCATCCATTCATCCAAGCTCCACAGCGCATAAGTGGTAACTTCCATGAGGAGAATATCCGCTTGTGCGTAGGTACAAAGCTTTCCCGTTTTTTCCTGGCTTTCGCTTTGGCGGGCATGGAAGTCTGAATCAAATCTTTTCAACGCCGTTGCGATCGCATCGGCAAGTAATGCACTTTGCATATCTACTACGACGCTCCCCATTGCATCGCCTCTTGCAAAAACTTGCTCCACAGTTTTGGTGCAATACCAATATAGCAGGTGAATTCCTTTTTACCCCGCCCAAAAGTGCACTTTTGCCGTTTCGACATAAAAAATCCAGCATTTTTTCGCCGGCACGCGTGAGATCACGTGATTATTATACTATACGCACCATCATGTTGCAAGGGCAGAAGAAAAAATCGCTCAAGGCACGCAAAAAGGAGATCGGGCGATTTGCCCAATCCCCCGCCCAACGCATTGGTGCCGCCTTTGTCTTTTCTGTAGAAAGCGCCTTACTCTGTGACTACCATGCTTTTTCATGGCTCATTTCGTGCTCAGTGTAAAGTTTCCCATAGCAGAGCTTCACCGTATCATAGCCATCGCCGTTTCCTTTGATGAATTTGTAGTCGCCTTTCGGGTGTACAGAGCAGTATTTGACGCGCCGGTACAAAAAGGTACGGTCATTTTTTATTTGCCAACCTCGCGCGCTTTCTATGCCGCAATTGCGCTGCTGTGGTGACAATGTCTTTTTATTAAAGGGTGTCCAGCTCCTCCGGGATGTTGCGAATGATGAATTTTTTATTCGTAACTGCAATTGCGAGTCGGGTCTTATTGGCATAGCCCGCTTTGGATAAGATGCTGTAAATGTGATATTGGGCAGTCCGTTCCGCAGTGCCCAAGGCCTGTGCGATCTCGCTATATTCCAAACCATCGCAAACAAGCCGCAGAACCCGAATTTCTTTTGCGGTCAAATCGGTGCTTTCCGCAAATCAGAATTTATGCAAAAAAATGTTGACATTTGGAAAAGGTTGTGCTATTATTAGTAAGGTCACTTTGGACGGTATGGAGAGATGTCCGAGTGGTTTAAGGAGCTGGTCTTGAAAACCAGTGACACAGCAATGTGCCGTGGGTTCGAATCCCACTCTCTCCGCCATTATGAATAAGAAAAAAGCGATTCGGAGAAGTACCCAAGAGGCCGAAGGGGCTCCCCTGCTAAGGGAGTAGGCGTGTAAAAAGCGCGCAAGGGTTCAAATCCCTTCTTCTCCGCCATAAATCCACCGTAATTGATAGAATTACGGTGGATTTTTCTTGTATAAAGAAAACCACCGGCTATGCCGGTGGTTCCAAAAAGCTTTAGCTATGCCTAGAAAAAATGGCTCTTTGTCAATAGTTGGGGTAATCGAAAAAACAGAAATGTACTACGAG
>CAMDZY010000175.1 GCA_945910975.1 uncultured Clostridia bacterium
ACCGTTTTGCTTTTCAGCAAGGCGGTCATTTCTTTTATCCGAAAGAAGGTGAAACCTTGAATCAAAACTGGATCGTAGAAAACCTGAACAATGCCTTTTCCACTTGGAACGGCAAATTAACAGAGCTTTGGGGGCTGGTGACAACCAGCCCCCAAACTTTTAAGGGCGGGGCGGTATGGGGTGTAATGCAAAGCCTGCACAATGCGATGATCGGCATAGGCTATGCGCTGATCGTGCTGTTCTTCGCCATATCGCTGTTCAAAAACACCGCCAACTTCCATGAACTCAAACGCCCGGAGGCTGCCGTGCATTACCTCATCCGCTTTGTAGCTGCCAAAACTTTGGTGGGTTACGGTATGGACATCATGCTCAACATCTTTTCCATCTGCAACGGCGTGGTCAGCGATATGGCTGCCGGTATGGGCGGCATCTCGCAGGCTATGGTCGCACTGCCCGGTGAGGTGCAGTCTGCCATTGAAAATGTCGGCTTCTTAGCCAGCATCCCCTTGTGGCTCGTCACGATTCTGGGCAGTCTGTTCATCACAGTGCTGTCGTTCGTGATGATCCTCACCGTGTACGGGCGGTTCTTTCGCCTGTATATGTACACGGCGCTGGCTCCCTTGCCGCTGGCGAGCTTTGCCGGGGAAAGCACACAGTCGGTCGGCATTTCCTTTATTAAGAGCTATGTCGGCGTCTGCCTGGAGGGTGCTGTCATCGTGCTGGCGTGTGTCATCTATGCCGCTTTTGTCAGCACGCCCACAGTTTCAGGCGGCGAGGCAACCAC
Source organism: uncultured Clostridia bacterium (assembly GCA_945910975.1). GTDB lineage: Bacteria > Bacillota > Clostridia > Oscillospirales > Oscillospiraceae > JAKSPM01. The sequence continues at coordinate 785 of CAMDZY010000175.1, forward strand.
AATGGTGTGGAGTTATCTGACCGAAATTATCTTCAATATGCTTGTGCTGGTCGGGCTGATCAAAGGCTCTGACCGCATAATCCACGAAATGATGGGGTTGTAAAAGTATGCAGATACCAATCAATAAAGACATCCGGCGCTACCAAGAAGAAATCTTTATGGGGCTGACCCTGCGCCAGTTACTTTGTTCCGGCATCGCCATTGGGTTGGCGGTGCTGATTTATTTATGGGCAAAACCGCTGTTGGGGCAGGAAACCGCCAGCTGGTTGTGTATCCTTGCCGCGACCCCCATAGCCGCAGCGGGATTTTTCAGCTACGATGGGCTGCCGTTTGAAAAGTTTGTTATCATCGTGTTGGAAAGTACGGTCTTGTACAGCGGTTGGCGGGTATGGAAAACCGAACTGCGCCCCAAACAAAAAGGAAAGGTGAAGAAGATTGCGTTTAAGTGAGTATGCGTCCACCCAAAGAACCTACGGCAGCCGCAAGGTGCCGCGCAGTGTGCAGCAGAGCATCCCCATCGACCGAATCTATGAGGACGGGACATGGCGCTGCGGCAATGTGTACAGCCAGATGTGGTCCATGCCGGACATCAACTTTACAATGAGCGATGAGGACAATAAAGCAAAAATCCTTAACCTGCTCGGCAAGGTGTATATGGGTGTGCCTTCTGACTGCTGGCTGAAAATCTGCATTGTCAGCCAGCGCATGGACGAGAAGTCCTTCCGCGAAAATGTTTTGCTGCACCGCAATCTTGACGGCTTGGATAAGTGGCGTGTAGAACGCAACCGCCGAATCCGACAATGCGTCCAAGACGCGGGCAATGTGGTGCAGCACAAGTATCTGATTCTATCCACCAACAAACAGAATGTCACCGATGCCCGCAGCCGTCTGCGGCAGGTGCAGGGCAACCTTCTGGCGGAGCTTTCCAATCTGGGCTGTACAATCAAACCTATGACAAACAATGAACGATTGGAGGTGCTGCACAACTTTTTTCGCCGCGGAGAGGAAGGGCGCTTTCTGTTCAACTTTGATCACTACGGAAAATTAGGCAACGATTTCCGCAACACGATTGCGCCCGATGCGATGCGCTTTACAACCCAACACGCGGAAATAGACGACGGATTTGCCAAGGCAATGACGATTGCGCAGTATCCGCAGCAGCTGAGCGATAATTTTGTGGCGACGCTGCTCCAACAGGTGCCGTACATCGTTCTCAGCATTGATATTACACCGGTAGAAACCGAGGATGCAATGCGGGAAATTGAGGCTTCTCAAATGAAGATTGACTCCGAAAAGTACCGCGCAAACCGACGCAACGTAGAAAATCTCGACTTTATGGCAACCATTTCTCCTCGCAACCAACAGCAGGAAAAGTACACAGCAGAGATCCGCAATGCCATCTGTGAGGGTGACCAACAGGTATTTATGGTGCTTTTGAGTGTGGCGTTCTTTGCCGACACGCCGGACGAATTGCGGCAGGAAACCGACGCACTGCAATCGGCAGCTGCCAATTTCAACTGCCGCTTTACCGAGATGCGCTTTCAGCAGGAAAACTGCTTTAACACCGCCATGCCCTATGGGCTGCGACGTGTGGAAAGCAGCCACATGATGCTGACCCGCAGCGTCACAGCGCTGGTGCCGTTTGTGGCGCAGGAGGTACAATCCCCGCAGGGTATCTTCTACGGCAGAAACGCAATTACCGGCAACCTGATCGTGGGCGACCGCACCAAGCTCATCAACGGCAATGCGATGGTGATTGCCACCTCCGGCAGCGGCAAATCCATGAGCGTGAAGATGGAAATTATCATGGAGTTTTTGCGCTGGCCGAACGCGCGGTTCATTCTGGTGGACCCGGAAAATGAATACGAGCTGCTGGTCAAGGCGCTGGGCGGCGAGGCGATCAAGGTGTCGGTGGACAGCCGGACACACTTCAATCCACTGGATTATCATTACGACCCCAAGACCGATGTGCCGCCCGATGTTGCCAAAATCGAGTTTGTGCTGTCGATGCTGGACAAGCTGATCGGCGAGAATGGGCATCTTCAGCCGGAGGACAGAAGCCTGATTGCTGCCAGCCTCAAAAACATTTACAAACCGCTGATTGCCTCCGGCTACACAGCGCCCTGCCCGACGCTCGGTGATTTGTATCGAGATTTGAACAAATCCAACCTGCGCCGCGCAAAGCAGCTGGCGTTGATGCTGGATGTATTCGCCAACGGCAGCTTGCAGGCGTTTTCCCACACCACCAATGTGGATATGAACAACCGCCTGATTTGCTTTAATATCCAAAGTCTGGGCGACCAGCTCCGCCCGATTGCCATGATGTCCCTGCTGGAGTTCATCAATATGCAGGTGATGACCAACCGCCGCAAGGACGCCACGGCGGCAACATGGATCTACTTTGATGAGATTCATGTGCTGTTAAAGGACCCGATGAGTTCCAATTTCCTGTATTCCTCTTGGAAAAGGTTCCGCAAATACAATGCCTACGCCACCGGCATCTCGCAGGATATTCAGGATTATCTGGATAACCCCGTGGCGTATGCGCTGCTTTCCAACAGCGAGTTTGTCATTATGCTGCGGCAATCGAAAAGTCTGGAAGCCTTGGAACGCCTGTACGGGCTGTCCAAGCCGCAGCTGGAATTTCTGCGCAACGCCAGCGAGGGACACGGCATTATCAAGATGGGCAACAGCATGATACCGTTCTCCAATCTGGAACCCAAGGATACGGCGGTGTATAAGCTCATCACGACCAAACCGGGTGAGGCAACCGCAGAGAAATGATTT
>CAMDZY010000176.1 GCA_945910975.1 uncultured Clostridia bacterium
CGAGCTGCTGCGCGGCACCGACCCGGACAATTACATCGTGGTCATGGATCACCAGCCATTGGATTTGGAGGAAAACGCCGCAGCCGGTGCGGATTTGCAGCTGTCCGGCCATACGCACGGCGGGCAGATTTTCCCGTTGGGGCTGTTGACGGAGCTGTTTGCCGGACGCTTGAACGCCGGCAGCCGCACGATTGGCGATTTTACCGCCATCACTTCCACCGGCTTTGCCGGCTGGGGCTACCCGGTGAAAACCGAAGGCCGCTCCGAATATGTAACCATCGAAATTCAACCGAATTAGGAGGTCAATATGAACGTAACAGAACGATTTTTGCACTATGTCAGCTTTAATACCCAGTCCTGCGAGGACAACGAGAGCTGCCCCTCCACGCCCAATCAAAAGGTTCTGGGGCAGGCGATCGTGGAGGAAATGCTTGCCATGGGCATTTCCGATGCGCACATGGACGAGCATGGCTACGTCTACGGCACCGTGCCGGGCGCTGCGGACAAGCCGGTGATCGGCCTGATCGCGCACATGGACACCGCGCCGGATTGCTCCGGTGAAAATATTGTGCCCACGATCGTCCAATACGAGGGCGGCGATCTGGTATTAAACCGTGAAAAAAACATTGTCATGCGCGCATCGGAGTTCGAATCCCTCGCCCGCAACGTGGGCAAGCACCTGATCGTCACCGACGGCACTACGCTGTTGGGCGCGGATGACAAAGCGGGCGTGGCGGAAATTTTGACAGCGGCGGAGCAGCTTCTGGCCTCTGATCAACCCCACGCGACCTTGAAAATCGGCTTTACCCCCGATGAGGAGATCGGACGCGGCGCCGATTTGTTTGACGTACCGGGCTTCGGCGCGGATTATGCCTACACCTGTGACGGCGGCACGCTTGGCGAGATCGAATATGAAAATTTCAATGCGGCATCTGCGCGTGTGGCCGTACACGGCGTCAACATTCACCCCGGCAGCGCAAAGAACAAGATGCGCAACTCGCAGTTGATCGCGATGGAATTTTTCTCCATGCTCCCGGCCAACGAGCGCCCGGAATATACAGAGGGCTACGAGGGCTTTACGCACCTGTGCGATATGTCCGGTGACGTGGAGCTGACCAACATGACCTTTATCATCCGCGATCATGATATGGCACGCTTCCAGGCAAAAAAGGCGAGATTTGAAGCGATTGCGGCATATCTGAACGAAAAATACGGCGCAGGAACCGTCGAATTGAAGCTGCGCGACAGCTATTATAATATGAAGGAAAAAATCGAGCCGGTCATGTATGTGGTGGAAAATGCCTGTCAGGCGATGCGCCAAGTCGGTATGAATCCGGTCGAGGTGCCCATTCGCGGCGGCACAGACGGTGCGCGCCTGTCCTTTGAGGGTCTGCCCTGTCCCAACCTTTGCACCGGTGGGGAGAACTACCACGGAAGATTTGAGTATATCCCGGTCGAGGATATGGAATTGTGCGTGAAGATGCTGGTAACGCTGCTGACGAACGCCGGAAAGTGAGGAAATTATGGACGTTAAAACCGCAATGGAGCAGTTTTTGAAGCTGCAAAGCAAGCTGGCAGCCTATCAGCACGCCAGCAATATGATCTACCTTGACGGTGTCACCGGTGCGCCGTCCGATGGTAGCGAGCAGCGCGGGATCACGCTGGGTATTTTGTCTGAGGAGGAATATAACCTGCAAACCTGCAAGCAGTCTGTTGAATTGGTCGAATTTCTCATGGCACACCGCGATGCGTTGGATTTTACCCAGCGGCGCATGGTGGAAAACTACCACCGCGCCAGCGAATTTATCGCCAGCATTCCGGTAGACGAATATGTGGCGTATACCATGCTTTTAAACGATGCCGAGCAGGTTTGGCACAAGGCAAAAAAACAGAACGACTACAGTCTGTTCCAACCGTATCTGCGCAAGATTGTCGATGCGAACCGCCGTTTTGCCGGTTATTACAAACCGGATTGGAAACCGTATGACGTCCTGCTCGACCAGTACGAGTATGGCTTGAATATGGAAACCGCCGATGCCTTTTTTGACGCATTAAAGGCAAAAATCGTCCCGCTGCTGCAACGCGTACAGGCCGCGCCGCAGATCGACGACAGCTTCTTGTTTGGCGATTTTCCCAAGGCCAAGCAGCAGGAGCTGGCGGCTTTTGCCATGAACCTGATGGGATTGCACGATACTAATTGCATCCTGCGTGAGAGTGAGCATCCGTTTACGTTGAACTTTAACAGCAAGGATGTCCGCATCACAACGCACTATTATCCGGACAATGTCGCTTCCTCGCTCTTTTCTGTCGTACACGAGGGCGGCCACGCGCTGTATGAGTTGGGCGTCCGTGGGGACTACGACCGCACCAGCCTGGCCGGCGGCGTGTCCATGGGCATCCATGAAAGCCAATCCCGCCTGTATGAAAACATCATCGGCAGAAGCCGCGCTTTTGTCGGCCTGATTTATCCGGAGCTGTGCAGACTCTTCCCGGATACATTTAAAAATGTGACCCAGGAGCAGCTTTATCGCGCGCTGAATAAGGCGCAGCCCTCTTTGATTCGCACCGAGGCCGACGAGCTGACCTACTCTCTGCACGTGTTGGTGCGCTATGAACTGGAAAAGGAACTGATTGCCGGAACGCTGGACGTCGACGATCTGCCGCAGGCGTGGAATGAAAAATACAAGACCTACCTTGGCGTGGATGTCCCCAATGATACACAGGGCGTCTTGCAGGACAGCCATTGGTCGGGCGGCAATATTGGCTATTTCCCGTCCTATGCGCTCGGTTCTGCCTACGGCGCACAGTTCATGGCAAAAATGCGCGAGGACTTCGATGTGGATGCCTGCGTTGCCAATGGCCAGCTGTCAAAGGTCACGGAGTGGCTGCACGAGCACTTGCATCAGTATGGCGCATTGTATCACCCGTCCGAGCTGATTGAAAAATGCTGTGGCAAGCCGTTTGACCCGACCTATTACACCGACTATCTGGAGAAGAAATTCTCTGAGATCTATGCGCTATGAACCCGGAAGAAATTGTGAATTGCGCCATCGCAGCGGGCTTTGCAAATGCTGCGATGGTCGACCCGGCAAAAATACCCTTTGAACCGGCCTTTTTGACCTGCTGCGAGGAAAATCTGTGCGGAAAATACGGTGTAAACTATACCTGCCCACCGGCCTGCGGCACACCGCAGCAGATGGCGCAGCGGATTCGGGAAAAATCACACGCCTTGCTGCTGCAAACCATCTGGGAAATCGATGACCCAATGGATGCGGCAAGGACCAAAGCGGCAAAGACGGAACACAATGCAATGGTGCGGCGCATCATCGCACAGCTCCGTCAGGCCGGAATCACCGATGGCTTTATGATTGGTGCCAGCGGCTGCAATCTCTGCACGACCTGTGCCTTGACCGAGCATAAGCCCTGCCGCTTCCCGCAGGACAAGTATTCGTGTATGTCGGCGTATTGCATTTTCGTCCGCGAGCTGGCAGAATCCTGCGGCATGGACTACGACTGCCCGCCGGGCTTGACGGCATTTTTCGGTATGTACGTATTCAATTAAACACAAAA
>CAMDZY010000177.1 GCA_945910975.1 uncultured Clostridia bacterium
TGAGGTGATGGCCGGTACAACCATGGCCAAGGCGGCAATGACGGCTTGTGATTTGGGCTTGAGCGGTTTGGAATTTGCACATGGAATCCCCGGCACAGTCGGCGGCGGCGTGTATATGAATGCCGGCGCTTACGGCGGGGAGATCAGCCAGGTCGCATGGCAGACGGAGTTTGCCTTTCTGGATGGAACGATGAACATTATGCGCGGGGAAGAACAGGAATTTTCCTACCGCACCAGCACATTCCAGAACCGCGACTGCGTGATTTTGCGCACATGGTTTGATTTGACACCGGGCGATAAAACCGAAATTCGCCGTAAAATGCAGACGCTCGCGGAAAAGCGCCGCAATTCGCAGCCGCTGTCTTTCCCGTCGGCGGGCAGCACATTTAAGCGCCCGGTGGGCGGCTATGCCGCTGCACTGATTGAACAGGCCGGTTTAAAGGGCGTCGGCGTCGGCGGAGCGGCAGTGTCGGAGAAGCACGCAGGATTTGTGGTCAACAACGGCGGTGCAACGGCTGACGATGTACTGAAAACCATCGAGCTGGTGCAGAAACGCGTCTACGAAAGCGCCGGGATTTGGCTGGAGCCGGAAGTGAAAATGATTCAAAAATGAATGAGTTAAAGTTGAAGCTGATGTCATTCGGCTTTTTATACGGCGTCCCGCAGGCAGATATGGTTTTGGATATGCGGGGCTTGCAGAATCCCTTTTATGTGCCGGAGCTGAAGGAAAAAACAGGCCTGGATCAAGTGGTGCAGGATTATATTTTTTCTTTTCCGGAAAGCAAAGAATATTTGCAGACTGTACTTCACTTGCTGCAGCTGCGTTTGCATCAGGCGGTGAAGTACGGTAGGCCGCTGGATATGACCTTTGCCATCGGCTGCACCGGCGGAAGGCACCGTTCGGTTGCAATGACGGTGAAAATTGCCGAGCGGCTGCGGGAAATAGGATATCATGTGACGGTACAGCACCGGGAGTTGGAACAGTAAAAGAGGAATATCATGTCGTTTGCATCCAATGTGAAGGCGGAAATTTGCAAGGCGCAGCTGTCGAAAAAGTGCTGCGCGCTGGCGGAATGCTATGGCATTTTGCTCTATTGCAACACGTTTTCTGCCGATCAAATCAAAATTGTAACCGAAAGCCCCGAATTTGCGGCAAGACTGCCCAGAGTGTTCCGCAAAGCGTTTGGATTTGGCTTTGACAGCGTGTCGGAACCGGTCGGAAAGATGAGCTTTGTCATCTCTGCACCTGAAAAATTGGAATCGGTTTTTCAGTGCTACGGTTTCCAACGCGACAATTGTATAACTTTACACGTTAACTTTGGCATATTGGAAAATTCCTGTTGCCGTGCGGCATTCTTGTTGGGTGCGTTCTTGGCGGGCGGCTCTGTGACCGATCCGGAGAAGCGTTACCATTTGGAATTTGCAACCGGACATATCAAAGTCGGCGCGGAAACCTGTGCGCTGATGCAGGATATGGGCTTGTCTGCCAAACAGACAGTACGCGGTGGAAGCTGCATTTTATACTTTAAACAAAGTGAACGAATTGCTGACTTTTTGACCTTCCTCGGCGCACCGGTGTGCGCCATGAAGGTGATGGAGGCAAAGGTCGAAAAAGACCTGCGCAATGGCGTCAATCGCCGTGTCAACTGTGAAACAGCTAACCTGACCAAGGTAGTCGATGCCGCGCAGGATCAAATCGCTGCGATTCGCAAGCTACGAGCCGGCGGTGTGTTGGACACACTGCCGGAGAAACTGCGGCAGGCTGCAAAGCTGCGCTGCGAAAATCCTGAGGCTACGCTGACGGAGCTGGCAGAAATGTCCGTCCCGCCAACGAGCAAGTCAGCCATGAACCACAGAATGCGTAAGCTGCTGGAGCTGTCCAGAGAATAGGGGGAAACTATGGCGTTTGTTCATTTACACGTACATACGGAGTTCAGTCTACTCGATGGCGCCTGCCGCATCGGGGGTCTGATTGCGCGCGTAAAGGAACTGGGGCAGGATGCTGTTGCGATCACCGATCACGGCGTGATGTATGGCGTGGTGGATTTCTATAAGGCTGCAAAGGCAGCGGGGGTCAAGCCCATTATTGGCTGCGAGGTCTATGTCGCGCCACGCTCGATGTCCGACCGGGTGCATGGCATTGACAATGAGAACCAGCATCTGGTTTTGCTGTGTGAAAATGAAACCGGCTACCGCAACTTAAGCTATATGGTTTCCTGCGGCTTTTTACAGGGCTTTTACGGCAAGCCGCGCATCGACATGAATCTGCTGCGGCAACATTCCGAGGGCTTGATTGCGCTTTCAGCCTGTCTGGCGGGCGCGATTCCCAGGGCCCTGGCGGCCGATGACGATGAAAATGCCAAGCGGATGGCGCTGGAATTTTCCGAGATCTTCGGCCCCGAACATTTTTATCTGGAACTCCAAGACCACGGGATTCCGGCACAGGCCAAGGTCAACCGGGGAATTTTGCGCTTGTCGCAGGAAACCGGCTTGCCGCTGGTGGCAACAAACGATGCGCACTATCTCACGCGTGTGGACAGTGAAACGCAGGATGTGCTGATGTGCATTCAGATGGGGAAAACGGTGGATGACCCCAACCGAATGAAGTTTGAATCGGACGAATTTTATATCAAAAGCGAAGAAGAAATGCGCACACTGTTTCCCAACCAGCAGCAGGCGTTTGAAAATACGGTAAAAATTGCCGAAAGATGCAATGTAGATTTTACATTTGGCAAATACCACCTGCCGGAATTTGCATATCCGGAGGGATATGACGGTTGGGGCTGGTTTTGCAGGCTCTGCAACGACGGCTATGCGCGCCGCTATCCCAGCGATCCGCCGGGCTATCGGGAGCGGTTGGACTATGAAATGAAAATGATTCAAAAAATGGGCTATGTGGACTATTTTTTGATTGTGGCAGATTTCGTCGCCTATGCCAAGGGGCAGGGGATCCCGGTGGGACCCGGCCGTGGTTCGGCGGCGGGCGCCATGGTGTCGTACTGTATGAATATTACAGACCTCGACCCCATGAAATATAACCTTTATTTTGAACGCTTCCTCAACCCGGAGCGTGTTTCCATGCCGGATATCGACATGGACTTTTGCCAGGCACGGCGCGGAGAGGTCATCGACTATGTCATGCGCAAATATGGCAAGGACAGGGTTGCGCAAATCGTTACGTTTGGCACCATGGCGGCACGCGGCGCGATACGTGATGTCGGCCGGGCGTTGAATTTCACCTATGCCGAAACGGATGTGGTGGCAAAGCAGATCCCGACAACGCTTCACATGACGCTGGATGAGGCACTGCGCGTCAATCCGAAGCTGAAAGAGATGTATGACGGCGATCCGCGTACCCGCAAGTTGATCGACACGGCACGCGCGATCGAAGGAATGCCGCGCAACACCTCCACCCACGCAGCCGGTGTGGTAATCACGAAAAACCCGGTTAGTGACTATGTGCCGCTTGCCAAAAACGACGATACCATCGTCACCCAGTACACCATGACCACCATTGAGGAGCTGGGCCTTCTGAAAATG
>CAMDZY010000178.1 GCA_945910975.1 uncultured Clostridia bacterium
GGTACACCTTGCCCATCCACTCCGAGTCGCGCTTGGCAAGGTAGTCGTTGACGGTAACGATATGCACGCCCTTTCCGGCCAGTGCATTGAGATAGGCCGGCAGAATGGCGACCAGCGTTTTGCCTTCGCCGGTTTTCATTTCGGCGATTCGACCCTGATGCAGAATGATGCCACCGATCAGCTGCACCCGATAAGGCCGCATTCCCAGCACGCGAAACGCAGCTTCCCGGCAGACGGCAAACGCTTCGGGCAGCAAATCGTCCAACGTTTCTCCCTGTGTCAGCCGCGCCTTAAATTCGTCCGTTTTTGCCCGCAGTGCGTGGTCGTCCAGTGCCTTGATTTCCGGCTCTAACGCTTCGATCTTGTCCACCAGCGGGCGAATTTTCTTCACCTCGCGCTCTGACGAGGTTCCAAATATTTTTTGAATCAGTCCCATGATAGAATCAACCTTTCTTGGCAATTTCCCATTCTTTAGCAATTATATTATAACACAGTATACTGCAAAAGGACAGGAAAATTATCAACATTCTGTAAATTTGCCAAAACTTTCCCGCTGCCCTGTGGAAATTCGCTTTTCCGGATAGCTTTTTTCAAGGGAATATGTTATGATATACCAAAAACAAAGAGGGAAAACGATGATTATACTCATTACAGGCGCTTCCCACACCGGGAAAACGCTGCTGGCACAGCGGCTTTTGGCGCGATATCACTACCCGTATTTGTCCATTGACTGGTTGAAAATGGGGCTGATCCGCAGCGGAAATACGCAGTTGACGCCGACCGATGACGATGCGCTGGAGGAATATCTGTGGAAAATCGTGCGGGAAATGGTGAAAACCGCGATTGAAAACCGGCAGAATCTAATTGTTGAGGGCTGCTATATTCCGCTGAATTGGCGGGAGGATTTTTCGGAGCCGTATCTGCAAGACATTCGCTTCTGCTGCCTTGTAATGAGTGAGCGCTATATCACAGCGCATTTTGACTCCATCCGGCAGCACGCAAACGACATTGAGCAGCGAATCGATGATGACTGCACGCCGGACGGTCTTTTGCAGGACAATGCCCGCTATTATGCACAGTGCCAAAAATTTGGCTGCAATTTTGTCTATATTGACGACTGCTACCCGCAGGATTTTGACCTTGGAGGTAACTTACCGTGACAAAAATACTCTTCGTTTGTCTGGGCAACATCTGCCGTTCTCCGCTGGCGGAATTTGTGATGAAGGATTTGGTGCGGCAACGCGGGCTGGAGAATGAATTTTTGATCGCCTCGGCCGCAACATCGGACGAGGAGCTTGGCAATCCCATCTACCCCAATATGGCGCAAACCATGCGTCGGCACAAGCTCCCCTTTTCCGATCACCGCGCGACCCAGCTGCGGCGGCGCGATTATGACGCGTATGATTATCTAATTGGCATGGACAGCTGGAATTTGGTCGATATGCGCCGCATCACCGGCGGGGACGCACAGGGCAAGATCCACCGTCTGCTGGACTTCTCCCCATATCCGCGCGATGTGGCGGACCCTTGGATGACGCGGCAGTTTGAAACGGCCTATACCGACATTGTATCCGGTTGTGAATGTCTTTTGACATATATTTTGCAGCATCCAAACCGTGACTGATTGCCTGTATCTCGCAGGAGATCGTGCATATTTTTACTATTTTCCCCTTTGCAGTATGGCACACGGAGGGCAATTCATGCCGCAATTGCGGTGTAGTTTGTCACAATTTGTCATCAATGCGCTACATTGCGCCGAAAAAAATGTCCTGTATTTCCAGCGCATCGCAGCACTGTCGTAAATATTTTGTTATTTTTGTAACCAAATTGAAATTTTTTTGCAAAAGGTCTTGACGGCTGTATTCTTATTTGTTACAATATGCACATCCCAACGATATTCTTGCATATTCAGGAGGATATAGGATGTATAAACGATATATCGCGCTGCTTTTGGCTTTGTGTATGCTGTGCAGTACGCTTCCCGGCGTTGATGCCGCATTCGCGCAGACGTACGAGGACGTAGCGCCGTCTACATATGCCACACAAAACCCAAGCGCACAGACACGCGTCAGTGGAATGCGCTTTAGTGAAAACGGTGTAAACTTCCTTAAAAGACAGGAAGGCTTCACAAAATATGCCACATGGGATTACGGACAATATAGCATCGGCTATGGCTCCGGCTGCGATCCGAGCGACTATCCCAACGGCATCACCGAGGCGGAAGCAGACCGACTTCTTCGGGAATATGTGGTAACATTTGAAAATGTGGTCAACAATTATATGCGCAGCAACGGCATCAGCTTCAGTCAGCACCAGTTTGACGGCATGGTGATTTTCACCTATGGCTGCGGCCCCGCCTGGACGAACGGCTGCAAAATCACCCGTTGGCTCAAAAATCCAACCACGGATCTGGATTTTGTAAACGCAATGGGCGCCTGGTGCCACGCCGGCGGAAAGGTGCTGGAGGGTCTGATACGCCGCCGAACGCTGGAGGCTAAAATTTTCCTCTACGGCGACTACACCGGCGATCACAGCCCGAATTATACGGCTGTGTGCTTCCAAGGAAACGGCGGCGTGATCGTCAACGAAGGCTCCGACCACATCGTTCGCTACTATAAGGCAAATCAGGCCTACGGCAGCTTTCCCGCCGTGCAAAAATCCAACAACGCGCTGCTCGGCTGGTATGATAAAAATTCCAACCAGCTCAGCACCTCAAACATTGCCAGCGAATACCGTATTGTGAATGCCAAATGGGAAATCGCCACACTGGGCTTTACGGACGTTGCCACCAATGCTTGGTACTATTCCAGCGTAAAGGCCATGGTGGAGCGCAAGCTGTTCAGCGGCATCACCACCACCACGTTCGCCCCCAACAATGAAATGACGCGTGCTATGCTGGTGAGCGTACTCTACCGCATGGCCGGAAGCCCCGCTTCGGATGCAGCCGTGCCGTTCGATGATGTGCCTGACGGCAAGTGGTATTCCAACAGCGTTGCCTGGGGCGTGGAGAACAAAATCATAAGCGGCGTTACCCCAACGACCTTTGCACCTGATGCACCTGTCACACGCGAACAGGCTGTCGCGATCTTGTACCGCTATTCGGCTTACAAGACATATGACCTTTCAAAATCCGCCTCGTTGCAAGCCTTCCCGGATGCAGACGCCGTAAGCGCCTACGCCGTTGCCGCATTCCAATGGGCCACCGCAATGCACATTATCAGCGGCGTCAAGAGCAACAATCAAGTCACACTGCAACCCGCCGGCCACACCACGCGGGCACAGGCCGCCACCATTGTTGCCAACTTCATCCGCTCTTATCAATTAAAATGACGCAACTGCCCCGCCCGATTTGGGCGGGGCACAGGTTGTCAAAAAAGCCTCGCGGAGTGCGCCCCCATAGCGGCGAATCAAATT
>CAMDZY010000179.1 GCA_945910975.1 uncultured Clostridia bacterium
TTATGCGTATATTCCGCCAATTTTTGGCGGTAATTTGCCGCCAAATAGGCATTGACCGCATCCAGCGACTGCAAAATCAGGTAAGAGGGACTGGTCGAGCCAAACAGTGCCAGCGCGCGCTTGGCCAGCGGCACAAGCGTTGGCTCCGCAAGGTGCAAATACGCGCCGCCGGTCAAACAGGGCAGCGTTTTGTGCGCCGAATCGCAGCACAAATCCGCGCCGCAATCCATTGGATGGCGTGAAGGGTTCAAAAAGCGAAGGTACGCTCCATGCGCATTGTCCACGAGCAAAAGCGCGCCATGGCGGTGGCAGACCTCTGCAAGCACACGGATATCTGTGCAATTTCCGAGGTAGTCCGGACTGGTTATGTAAACCGTTGTTGGTGGCTGCTCCATTTGCGCAATAGCACGCTCCAGCACATCGGCATCCAACGGGCAGGCCAAATAGGAATCTGCCGAATACAGCCATGTCACGTCCAAATCCAACAGCGCGGCTGCGCTTAAAAATGTCTTGTGGACATTCCGTGCAGCCAAAATGTGTGCCGTTCTCCCCTGCCGCTTTGCATGGATTTGTGCAAGGTAGAGCATCGCGCGGATGCATTGGGAAGAGCCTTCCGTGGAATAAAACGTGGGGCAGCCAAACAGTGCGCTTGCATTTTCTTCGCTGCGGCGAATGATGCCCTCCGCTTCATACAAGCTATCCGCGCCGTCAATTTCCGTCAAGTCCAGCGGTTCCATGCCCAAAATCGGCACACCCTTGTGCCCCGGCATATGCAGTCGCAGGGCATTGCTTTGGCAATACTGGTTTACATAATCACAAATCGGCGTGTCCATTTATTCGCCCAATGCACGCGCTACGGCCACCATAATGGCGCACTCCATACGCTTGCGGAACAAGGTGCAGCCATATTCATACACGCCGGTAACCGCGCCGGTTGCATGGTAGGCATTGGCTGCGCAGCCGCCGGAGCAATACAGCCTTGCCCAGCAGTCGCGACATTCCGGGTGCGCATAGACGTTGCAGTTTGCAAATTCCTGTTGGATTTGCAGGTTGTCAACTCCGTTCCAGATATCGCCCAGTTTAAATTTTTCTTCGCCCACAAACTGGTGACACGGATACAAATCGCCCCAAGGCGTGACCGCCATATATTCCGTCCCGGAACCGCAACCGGAAATGCGCTTGTAGATGCACGGGCCGCCGGTGAGATCGATCATGTAATGATAAAATGTAAAGAGTCTTCCCTCTTTGTCACGCTGCAGCATCAGTTGCGCCAGCTTTTCGTACTGCTCCATCACAATGGGCAGATCCTCCTGCGTCAGCGCGGAAGGGTCATCCGGCGCGCAGACAACCGGCTCCATGCTCAGCTCCGTAAAGCCCAAATCCAACATCTGCTGAATGTCCTTTAAGAAATCCGGATTGGCGTGGGTAAACGTGCCGCGCATATAATAATTTTTGCCCTCTCTTGCTTTGACCAGCTTTTGGAATTTTGGCACGATCCGATCCCAGCTGCCATTTCCGGCAAAATCGACACGGAAACGGTCGTGGATCTCCTTGCGACCATCCAAGCTAAGCACCACATTGCTCATTTCGCGGTTGGCAAAGTCGATAACATCATCGTCGATCAAAACGCCGTTTGTTGTCAACGTAAAGCGGAAATGTTTATTGTGTTCCTTCTCCAGCCCACGGGCATAGGCAACCAGCTGCTTGACAACGTCAAAATTCATCAGCGGTTCTCCGCCAAAGAAGTCCACTTCCAAATTGCGCCGTGTGCCGGAATTGGCAATCAGGAAATCAAGCGCCTGCTTGCCGACCTCAAAGGACATAAGCGCGCGGTCGCCGTGATATTTGCCCTGACTGGCAAAGCAGTAGGAGCAATTCAGGTTGCAGGTATGCGCCACGTGCAGGCAGAGTGCCTTGACCACGCCGGCAGTTTTTTCCTTTAGTTTACCCGCCATAGGCGCAAAGGTGTCCGGTGTAAAGAGTTTTCCCTCATCCTTCAAGCCGACCACCTGTTCGTAGCACTCGGCAAGCTCAGGCTCGGAAAGTGCGGGATATTTTTCCCCCATCGCCTGCAAGATTTCCGCGCGGGAATGGGCTTCAAACATGGCGATGATGTCATACGCCACCTCGTCCACCACGTGCACCGAGCCGGAGCAGACATCCAGAACGATATTATACCCGCCCAATTTATATTGATGTATCATTGCAATCTCCTTATCATGAAAAATGCCGCCATAAGGCGGCATTTTTGGCGTTTATGTGCAATTATTTGCCGGTTTTTCCATTTTCGCACTGCTGATTTGCAATGCCGCAGCTGGTCTTGCAAGCAGACTGGCAGGAAGTCTGGCACTCACCGCAGCCGCCGTTCTTGGCGCTTTGGCACAGGTTGCGCGTTTCAATGGTCTTGATATGTTCCATAACAATAACCTCCACAAAAATTCTTCCTTTATGTTAGCATATTTGCGTCCTAAAGTCAACACAAGATATCCCCATTTTCCAATCTTTTCTGTCAATATACAATTGCTGTACGCGCAAAAAAGTTGTATCTGCAAGAATCGCAAGCGATTTTTGGGCATATGCTGCACGCAAAGCCGCGCCAAAAGCCGACAAATTGTACGGTCACTTTTGCAGCTACAGGACAATTTGTTTCGTTGCAATCTCCGTTCGAAATGCCTTGTCGTGCTCCACCAGAACCATCGTTGGGGAAAATTCCCTAATCAACTGCTCGATTTGCATACGGGAATAAATATCTATATAATTTAACGGCTCATCCCATACATATAAATGCGCCTGTTCGCAAAGACTTTTCGCAATCAGCACCTTTTTCTTTTGTCCAGCGGAAAAGTCCTGCATATCTTTTTCAAACTGCACTCTTTCAAAGCACATTTTACGCAAAATCGTCTGAAACTTGCTCTTGTCGATGCGGTGTTCCTGCGCAAAATCAGTCAAATTGCCCCGCAAACCGGAGGTATCCTGCGGCACGTAGGAAATCAAAAGACCCGAGCCAACCTGCACCGTTCCACGATGCCCAATTTCCTGACCGACCAGCAGCTTGAGCAGGCTGCTTTTTCCGCTGCCATTTTTTCCGTCAAGCACAATTCGGTCGCCCTGTTTTATGGTAAAGGAAATCGGCCCGCAAATTGTCTTGCCATTGTAACATATGCAAACGTCCAAAAAGGATGCCAGCAGCTCTGTCGGATAAGGCAGCGGTGACAGCTCCAGGCGTTCCGCTGTTTCCACATTTTTCAGCAGTCCCTTCTTTTGCTCAATGGCATTCTGCTGCCTTGCAGTGATCGACTTTGACCGTTTCATCATTTTGGCCGACTTGTGGCCGATATATCCCCTGTCAACCGGGCCATTACCGAATTTGGATGCTTCCACACGATCCGACCATGCAGC
>CAMDZY010000180.1 GCA_945910975.1 uncultured Clostridia bacterium
TTTTCGGAGGAATCAACATGCATCAGGACGAAATTTGCGTTGCCGCTGCTTATATTCGCGTATCTACAGAAGATCAGACCGAATATTCTCCCGCTGCGCAGCTGCGGGAGTTGAAAGAATACGCCTCTGCTCACAGTCTTATCTTGGATGACCGTTACATATATGCTGATGAGGGAATCTCTGGCCGGAGAGCCGAAAAGCGCCCCGCGTTCCTTCGCATGGTTAATGATGCGAAATCGCCAGAGCACCCTTTCGACGTGGTTCTTGTGCATAAGTTCGATCGGTTCGCTCGATCCCGCGAAGACAGCATCGTTTACAAGTCCATGCTCCGCAAGGCTGGCGTTGAGGTGATTTCCATCAAGGAACCTTTGGCTGAGGGCAACTACTCCGGCGTCATGGAAGCGATTTACGAATCATTCGCCGAGGCCTATAGCATCAATCTCGGCCAAGAGGTCAAAAAAGGCATGACCGAAAAAGCAAGACGCGGCGAGCCGCAAACCACTGCCCCCTTTGGCTACCGCATGGAAAATCACCAGTTTGTTCCCGATGCAGCAGAAGCACCCATTGTCAAGGATCTGTTCCAGCGTTTTGCCAGAGGCGACGAAACATTCTTTGGACTTGCCAAGGAGCTAAATGCCAGAAATGTCAAAACGCACCGAGGGAACTGCTTTGAAAATCGAACTATCGAGTACATCCTGCGTAATCCTGTTTACATTGGGAAACTCCGCTGGAACCCTGCTGGACGTACCCGCCGAAACTTTAATAGTCCAGACATTATGGTTGTAGACGCCCGGCATGAACCGCTGATCGACATGGAAACATGGGAACAAGTACAAAGCCGGGTTGAACAGCAAAAGGCTCATTGGCGCTATCACGGACGGCCGTCCTATGACCGAAAGCATTGGCTCGCCGGAATCGTCCGCTGTGCTGCCTGCGGCGCCACCTTGATCTGGCAGAACCCGCACTATTTTAAATGCAATAACTATGTGCGCGGCAGGTGCAGATATTCCCAGCACATCGCCGTAGACGCCCTCTCGGAAGCGTTTATCCATCGACTGCAAAATGACATGGTTTCGGCAAAAACGCCGGACTGTCGGCTTATACGCGCCCGTGGTGGTGTGGATACAGAGATCCGTCAACTGAGGCAAAATCTTGACCGCATAGCCAGAAAGCAAGAACGGCTAACCGACGCCTACCTCAACGGTGCAATGGAAATCGACGAGTTCAAGGCGTTGAAACAGGCCATAGATGCTGAGCGCGAAGCTGCAAAAGCGGCACTAGATGCAGAACTCGCAGCAGTTCCAAAGCAAGACCACGCCAAAATCCTGCGCGATGCCATCGGCGCTGCTCTGCGCGTGCTCGTGTCAGAGGACAATTCCATCGCAGAAAAATACAACGCCGCCAACGCTATTGTAGACCACTGCACCTTTGATAAATCCACTCAAACCTTGTCAATTACCTATCGCCTGACGGTTTAACAATTGTTCGTAGTCTATTGAAGTACGGCGGCCCCGACGGCGAACTCGGTGCTTCTCTTCGCTATCTCTCCCAACGTTTCTCCATGCCCTTCGCAGAGCAAAAGGGCTTGCTGACGGATATCGGTACAGAAGAATTAGGACATTTAGAGATGGTAGGCGCGATTGTGCATCAGTTGACGCGGAACTTAACGGAGGAACAGCAGCGGGCGGATGGGTATGCGAATTATTTTGTGGATCATACACAAGGCGTTTATCCCACAGCGGCTTCCGGCTCACCGTGGAATGCTGCTGGAATTGGGGTCAAGGGCGATCCTATTGCAGACTTGACGGAGGACATGGCAGCAGAACAAAAGGCACGTGTTACCTACGACAACATTCTGCGCCTTTCCGATGACCCGGATGTGAATGACGTTATCAAGTTCCTGCGGGAACGGGAAATTGTGCACTTCCAACGCTTCGGTGAGGCGATGCAGAAGCTGCGCGAGCGGTTGAATCAGAAAAATGTTTATTACATGAATCCGTCTGTCGATATGTAATCCTCCCCTGCCCTGTGTTTTACAGAAAATAATCACAGCGTCAAGGCCACCGGCTGAGCCGGCAGTTTGCGCAGGCTCTATAAGAACCTAATACAGCTTTACATTCGGGATGCAACGGCATTTGCAACGCAGTAAAATGACACCCCCTACAAGGATAATATTCCTTGCAGGGGGTGTCACTCGTCAAATAACCGGCTGTGTGTCAGAGCGATTCCGCATTTGGCTATTGAATCGCGGCTAGTGCCTTGATATGCATCCGTGAAGTTTTCGGAAGTGTAGCAAGTTGTCGGTAAATTTGTACAAGAACAACGAAAAAGCGGCAGAGAATTCTTTACTTTTTGTTGTATTAGCGGTAAAATTATTGTATAATTGAAGAAAAGCACGATACGATTTATTTTCTCAAAGAAATATTTGAAAAGCAAATGCCGTTTTTTCGGTGCCTTTTGGTATGACTCAGTGCTTTCCTAAAATTCGCTTTTACGAAGTGGTTCGACCTATCTAAGGAGATCGGAAACAAGTATAATAATGCTATGAAAAACCTACAAAAAACGGAGGGAATACAAATGGCAAAGCTGACTTACATCTCGCAGGACGGAACGGAAAAAACCTTTGACGTTGAACGATTCAAAGCACTGATCAAGCGCAAACAGGAACCCCAGGGCACTGAAGACCGCAAGAAAAGTCAGAACGCAATCATGATGGAATTGGCTGAAAGTATCCACGTTTCATTCAGCACGATCAAGCATTGGTACAATGGGCATAACGCCCCCGGAGACTTGGAGATCATTTCCAAAATTGCGGAATACTTTTGCACGGATACAGAGAAGCTCCTCACAACGCCTGATGATACGGCAGCGCTACAGGAATATCTGGCGAAAGACAGAATTCGGAGCCTTGAGGCAGAGTTTATGGAACTCATATCGCCAATCCAGTTGGTGAGCAGCAACATCACCCTTCATGAATATATTGAATTCAGAGAAAAGCCTTCCAATCCGGGCATTGTCAGGGAGCTGCAAGGGTACTTTGCAAGTCTGTGTATGCCGGTGCTTCAATATCAATACGGCGATCCGCAGCATGGAGCTCCACTTGATTTTCGAGCCACGATTGAAATTGACGGAGAAGAGCCCATCCTTTCGCAGAATCTGCTTGATTTTGTTAATATTATATTGTACAAGCTTCCGACTGCGGAGCGCTTTAAGATAGAAAGCTTTTACCACGGCGAGGAATTCCGGTGGGATAAGTGCAAACCATGGGAGCTAAGCGGCGATCTTCTAAAGTTCTTCGAAACGGGAATGGAATACGAGAAGTTCTGCTTTAAGCAGTTTGCCTTT
>CAMDZY010000181.1 GCA_945910975.1 uncultured Clostridia bacterium
CTCCCCTACCGGCATCAGCGTTCCGCAGACATTGCTTGCATGAAGCATGGCAACCGCGCGGGTGTTCGGTTGAAGCAGAGCCTCCATCTGCTCGAACATCAGCGTTCCATCCGCGTGACAGGGAATCCTCGTAAATGTTACGCCGTTTTTTGACAACTGCGTCAGCGGGCGCATCATGGCATTGTGCTCCATTGCGGAAACAAGAACATGATCACCGGGCTTTAGAAGCCCCTTTAAAATGAAATTCAGGCTCTCGGTAATATTTTTGGTAAACACAACATTGCGGCAACCGAACCCATGGAATAAGTCGGTCAGTTGCTGTCTGGTTGCAAGCAGCGTTTCTTCTGTCTGATAGGCCTCTGCATAACCCCCGCGGTTGACATTGCACCCGCAAGACGTAAGATAGTGGTACATTGCTTCCGGTACACCCGCCGCTTTGGGGAAGGCCGTAGCAGCATTGTCGAGGTAAATTCGTTCCATCGTGTTGGCTCCTTTTATAGAAAAACCAAATAATTCCGGTAAGTATATCAATATTTTGTATTGGACTTTCCTGCCGATCGGTGCTACTATAATAATACAATTTGCATCTGATTGCAAGAGAGGAGAAAAAAATCTTATGAACACGAAAAAAGAACGAATCCACATTATTGTGGCAGGCCTGATCATCGGCGTGATCTCGGCGCTGTTGGTATTCTTCGGAAACCCGGCCAATATGGGATTCTGCATTGCCTGTTTCCTGCGCGACACAGCAGGTGCGTTGGGCTTACATAAAGCCGCTCCGGTGCAGTATATCCGTCCGGAAATCATCGGTCTGGTGCTGGGCAGCTTTGTGATGGCGCTCGCCCGGCGCGAGTTTGCACCCAAGGGTGGCAGCGCTCCGCTGACCCGTTTTGTGCTGGGCTTCTTTGTGATGATCGGCTGCCTGATGTTCTTGGGCTGCCCGTTCCGCATGATCCTGCGTTTGGCCGGCGGCGATCTCAACGCGCTGGTCGGTCTGGTCGGCTTTGTACTGGGCATTTTGGTCGGCGTTTTCTTCCTGAAAAAGGGTTATTCACTGAAGCGCACCTACGCCATGCCGAAGCTGGAGGGCTTCTTGTTCCCGGCAATTCAAGTGGTCGTATTTGTCCTGTTAGTGGTCGCTCCCGCGTTTATTTACTTCTCTGAAGCAGGCGCAGGCCCCGGCGCAAAGCACGCCGCCATTGCGATCAGCTTGGTTGCAGGTCTGATTGTTGGCGCACTGGCACAGCGCACCCGCCTTTGCATGGTGGGCGGCATCCGTGATGCGGTTCTGTTCCGCGAAAGCAAGCTGTTGCTGGGCTTTGTTGCAATCTTCCTCAGCGCACTTATCTCGAACCTCATTCTGAATGTGGCAACGGACGCAACGTATTTTAAATTGGGCTTTGAGGGTCAGGCTGTAGCGCACACCGACTGGCTTTGGAACGGTTTGGGAATGCTGCTGGTTGGCTTTGGCTGCGTACTGCTAGGCGGCTGCCCGCTGCGCCAGTTGGTTTTGTCCGGCGAGGGCAACTCCGACAGTGCTGTGACGGTACTCGGCCTTGTGGTCGGCGCTGCATTTGCGCACAACTTTGGTCTGGCTTCCAGCGCAGACGGCCCCACCTCTGCCGGTAAAATCGCGGTTTTGATTGGCATTGCCGTAGTTGCACTGATCGGCTGCCTGAACACCTTCAAGAAAAAAGCGTAAGGAGAGAATGCTATGAAAACAATTGACGCACGTGGACTTTCCTGTCCGGAACCCGTTGTTTTGCTGCGCGAAGCCATGCGCAGCAATGAGGATGCCTATCAAATCTTGGTGGACAACCACGCTTCCCGTGAAAACACTATGCGCTACGCCCAGCATCAGGGATATCAAGCCACAGTCGAAGAGCAAGGCGGCGAATGGACGCTGACCTTCCGCAAATGATTTATTTTGCCACCTTCTTTTCCCACTTTGGTGCAATGCGCTACAAAATACTGTGCCAGCAGCAACAAATCGTCTGCCGTACCATGCCGGTACCGCGCGGCCTGAGCAGCAGCTGCGGAACCTGCGTGCGCTGCGAGGAGCGCTGGCTCCCCGTGCAGGGCAGCGATGCCGAAGACCTTGAGCAGGTCGCGGCGTGGGACGGGAAGACGTTTACAGTGGTTTATCACACTTGAACAGGACGGAAAAGCCATGGAAACAGAAGTAAAATTAACAAAGCTGGCCTCCTGCGCCGGGTGCGGTGCAAAGGTTGGTGCAGGAACATTGGTGCATCTGCTGAAGGGTTTTCGTACCCACACCGATCCACGGTTGCTGGTAGGCTATGATAAGTCCGACGACGCCAGCGTCTACTATTTGGACGAGAACACCGCACTGGTGCAAACCACCGACTTTTTCCCGCCAATTGTGGACGACCCGTTTTTATATGGGCAGATTGCCGCCGCCAACGCCATCAGCGATGTATATGCCATGGGCGGCGAACCGAAGCTGGCGCTGAATATTCTCTGTCTGCCGGATTCGATGGGACAAGAAGCAGTGCAAGAGCTGCTGCGCGGCGGCTATGACAAGGCATATGAAGCAGGCGCCATCATCACCGGCGGTCACACAATTCACGGTGCCGAGCCAATCTATGGCTTGGCGGTGTCCGGATTTGTGCATCCGAAAAAGCTGCTGACAAACAGCGGCGCACAGCCCGGCGATGTGCTGATTTTGACAAAGCCGCTTGGCGTTGGCGTGCTGACCACAGCTGCGAAAGCCGGCTTGGTGGAACAGCCGGTTTTGGAGCGCATTTACCGGCAAATGGCAACGCTGAATAAAGCGGCGCGCGATGTGATGGTGAAATACTGCGTCCACAGCTGCACGGATGTAACCGGCTTTGCTCTGCTTGGACACAGCTTTGAAATGGCACAAGGCAGCGGTTGCAGCATCCATATTCAGGCACAAAATGTCCCCTATCATTCCGAAGCGTGGGACTTGGCGGATATGGGCTTTTTGCCCGCCGGCGCTTACCGCAACCGTGATTATGCCGAAAATGGCGTTACCGTGCACAATCACATCAGCCGTACCATGCAGGATTTGTTCTATGACCCGCAAACAAGCGGCGGACTGCTGATTGCGGTGGGCGGCAGAGATGCAGACGCCTGTCTGCACGAGCTGCAAGACACGATCCCCTGCGCTGCCGCCATTGGTTATGTGCGTGCCTATCACGACAATTGGATCCACTTGGAATAATATTCGTCAAAAAGGGCTTGCCGTCTGCGTCATGCAGGCAGCAAGCCCTTTCATCTTTTCGGTTATTCCAAGCAATTAAAATTGGCTCTTTGTCAATAGTTGGGGTAATCGAAAAAACAGAAATGTACTACGAGCA
>CAMDZY010000182.1 GCA_945910975.1 uncultured Clostridia bacterium
GCACCCGTACCAGCTGTTCGCCTGCCCGCTGCTCGTGCCGTGCACAGTGATACGTAAACCCGTTGTCCGGCTCTCTTGCGAAAAATTTCTTTGCAAGCTGCGGATAGGTGACATGGGTCAGCATATCCTCCATACTGCATCCGTTTTCCAAGCATTCGCGCTTGATCTCCAAATCGCTCTGTTCCGATTTGGCCGGTGCGGGGCCTTGTGACAAAATCAACTTCTTGACATCCTCGTCGATCGTTCCGGGCGCCTTGCCATATTTTCCGGCCACATAGTCCTTTACCTCATTGATCACGACCTGATATCGCTCGCCGGCAATCACATTGGCCGTAGCCTGCGTGCCAACCATCTGACTGATCGGCGTCACCAGCGGCGGATAACCCAGATCCTTCCGCACACGCGGAACCTCCTGCAAAACCGCGTCCAGCTGATCGATCATGCCGCGTGCCTTCATCTGCGCAAGGAGGTTGGAATACATTCCGCCGGGAACCTGCGTGATCAGGCATTGGGGATCGGTTTGCATGGAATGATAATTGATGGTCGATTCCTCCATCATTTTGTCGAACACCTTTTTAAAGTGCCGATTGATTTTTGTCAGTCGGTTCATGTCCAAATTGACCGTCCTGCCGAACTGCTTTGCCACCAGCGCCATGGTTTCCGTCGGCGCCTGAGAGGTACCGCAGGAGAAGCTGGAAATTGCCGTATCAATCACGTCAACCCCCGCCTCGATTGCTTTCAGGCAGGTCATCTGCGCCAGTCCGGAGGAATTGTGCGTATGTAAAACAACCGGAACCGACAATTCATTTTTCAGCGCCGAAACCAGCTCATATGCCGTATCGGGCATCAAGCTGCCGGACATATCCTTGATGCAGATGGATGTTGCACCAAGCTGCTGCATCGCCACGGCTTGCCGCACAAAATCAGACACCTGATGCACCGGGCTGACTGTGTAGCACAAGGCACATGACGGTTCGCCGCCGAAGTCCAGTGTTGCCTTTACCGCGTCACGTATATTGTCTAAATCATTTAAAGCGTCAAAGATTCGGATGATGTCAATGCCGTTTTGAATGGAGCAACGCACAAAGTCGCGCACGATCTCTGTGGGGTAATGCCGATAGCCCAGCAGATTCTGTCCGCGGAGCAGCATTTGCAGCTTCGTGTTCGGCATCATCTTGCGAATCACACGCAGCCGTTCCCACGGATCCTCATCGAGATAGCGCAGGCAGGCATCAAATGTTGCCCCGCCCCAGCATTCCACAGAGTAGTATCCAACCTGATCCATTTCGCTTAGCACCGACTCAAAATCCGCGCGTGCCATTCGTGTGGCGGCTAAGGATTGGTTTGCGTCACGCAAAACCGTTTCGGTAAATCCTAACACTTCATACTCCCTCCCTCAGATCGCATCCTGCTTACAGCGGGATACTGCCGTGCTTTTTGTCGATTTTTGTCACGCTCTTATGCTCAAACGCCTTGATGTCCTCAAACACACGCTGCCGGACATCATTCAGGCGGATCACATCATCCACATAGCCCTCCGATTCTGCAACGGACGGGCTCATATGCTTCCGTGCATACTCCTGCACCAGCTCTGCCTTCATTGCAGCAGGATCTGTTGCCTCTGCCAGTTCGTTTTTATAGAGAACCGACACCGCGCCCTCTGCGCCCATCACAGCAATTTCCGCCTGCTGGCAGGCATACACATAATCCGCGCCAAGGTGCTTGCTGCCCATCGCGATATACGCGCCGCCAAATGCTTTGCGCACGATCACGGTAATTTTGGTGGTTGTTGCCTCCGAATAAGCAAACAGCAGCTTCGCTCCGTGGCGGATAACGCCCTTGTGTTCTTCTTCGATTCCGGGCAGATAACCCGGCGTATCGACCAATGTAAGGATTGGAATATTAAATGCGTCACAGAAGCGCACAAACCGCGCAGCCTTGTCGCTGGCATCGCAGTCGATGCAGCCGGAATGTTCCATGGGGTTATTGGCCACGACTCCGATTTTAATGCCGCTTAATCTTGCAAATCCGGTCACCATATTGGGCGCAAAACCCTGTTGAACCTCCAAAAACGAGCCTTCATCTGTAATTGCCCGAATTAACGTCTGCATCGCATAGGATGTCTTGCTGTCAGCCGGCACGATTTGATTTAAATCGTAGGGTCTGTCCAAATACGGCAAATCCTTATATGTAGTTTTTTCATCAAAGCTCGACGGGAGCAATTCAATCAGCGCTTTCACGCCTGCATAGCACTTTTTCTCACTGCTGTACAGAAAATGCGCCACACCGGTCCTTTCCGCGTGGACCTTCGCGCCGCCCAGCTCCTGCAACGTGCATTTTTCGCCGGTAACGTTCTCGATCACCTTGTTGCCGGTAATATACAGCTGGCCAATTTGCTCCACAATGAACACAAAATCCGTAATAGCGGGAGAATAGGCCGCAGCACCGGCACACGGGCCGACAATAATGGAGATCTGCGGAATCACACCGGAAGCCAGTGTATTTTGGTGCATCATTTCCCCGCAGCCTGCCAGCGCATTGATGCCCTCACCGATTCGTGCGCCGCCGGAGTCGTACAAGCCAATCACCGGACATCTGGCACGAATTGCCATTTCAATGATTTTTGCAATCTTACGCCCATGGTTCAACCCAATCGAACCGCCGGAAACGGTAAAGTCCTGTGAGAACAAAAACACCGTCTTTCCGGCCACCGTAGCTCTGCCCGTGATGACGCCGTCATATTCGGTAGATTTTGCGCCCGAGCTGTGATTGAACGCATAATTGTTGATGCCAAATCCAATTTCTCGGAACGAACCTTTATCCACCAGCAGCAAAATTCGCTCGATCGCGTGGTATTTTTTCTTCTGGTGCTGTTTTTCGACATTATAATTCCTGTTCAAGTCCATCTTCCTCTCCCAAGCACTCTCAAGTCCTTATGCGCCTGTCAGGTGCTGTAATAAGTCATTCTCTACTCATATTAAAGATGCCTAAATTTTCAAGTTCTATTATACACAATATTGTGCGATTTTGCAACATCGAAAACAAAAAAAGTCGAATCTATGCAAAAATAGTTTGGTTTTGCATAAAGAATAAATTTCCGTATTATGTGTTCTTGCCACAGAACCGCCGCAATATATGGAACAGCAAGGCATGGAATATGCGCAAGGGAGTGAATTTCCTTCCACATCAGCGAAAACGCCGGAATAAAAATCCATATGCCGCTGTATAAAAAGATGCTGTTTCAAAATAATCAGAAATTGTCATTTTGAAACAGCCCTTTTTTGACTA
>CAMDZY010000183.1 GCA_945910975.1 uncultured Clostridia bacterium
TTCGTTTTTCAGTGTTTCCACTGTGCTTTGTTTATCCAGCTTCTTTCTGGCATAGAGCATGGAAGCAAACACGACCACGAATACGCTTGCTGCGGAGACGGCCAGACTGCTCCATGGGAAGATAAAGCGGCTGGAATAGCTGAATTGAAGCACATGATAAATCAAATAGGCGAATACCAGTGAAATCGGTACGCCATACAGCAGTGCGCGGACGCCGTATACCAGGCACTCAAAATTGAGCATTTTATGCAGACCATGGGGCGTCATGCCGATGGATTGCAGCATGGCAAATTCGCGCCGGCGCAGGGAAATGTTGGTAGATACCGTATTGAACACATTGACCGCCGCAATCAGGGAAATCATGACGATCAAGCCCATGGAGAACACGTTGAGCACCGTAATCAATCCGCGCTGCGCCTCGTTCTCGGCGGCTATGTCATTGAGATAGGCGCTCATGCCGGCACCGTTTTCATTCAAAATTGGCACCAGTTCATCCATAACGGCTTTGTGGTTGTCGGCATAGAAGTAAATCTGCCCATTCTCAATGCCGATATCGCCCATAACCGCCTGCGTCATGCTGGCCGGATAATAAACACACAGGCTCTCGCTTCCGATATAGCTGTATCGCGGCGCTTTTTGAATCGTTGCGCCAATGTTTAGGTGAAGCGATACCGTCGTATAATCGGTGCGTTCAAGAGTTTCACCCGTTTCTGCGTCGATTTCCATTTCATTCATGGCAATGTCATCATCCGGCGTATCATCGGATGCCAGCACATAACAGCTTACGTTCAGACTTTTGATATCCTTTGGGAATGGCTGTGAGCTGATATAGCGGTAATCCCCATTGTCTTCATACTCGACCATGGTAATTTCATTCTTCAAGATGCCAACAGGTGACTGGAAGTAAGCATCTTCGCTGATATTGTTTTGCTCCAGCAGCTGCCGGAAGGCGTTGTCCGGTAGGAAGGAAATAGAAATAGATTTGGTGTCACCTTGCTCGATCCGCTCCGTTTCGCCGCCCCAGTAGAATTCATAGCCGGATTCCTTTAAGCCATCCACCACTGCCATCTTTTGGTACAGCGTTTCCACGTCCTGCTGGGTAATGGTGCCGTTGTGATAGAAATTACAAACGATGTCCGCCTGATTGTTGTCCAAAACCGCGCCGACTGTATTGGTCAAATGCGCCTCAAATGACGACACCGAAACAAACAGGACAATGCTCATAGCCAGTGAAACGACCGTCGCACGGTAAGATTTTTTACTGCGCTTAAAGTTCTTCTTTGCAAGCGTTCCCTCCAAGCCAAAAACCTTGAGCGTCAGCTTTGAGGTCTTTACGCTGCGGTTCGGAATTTTCACATCGTTGGTGCTGCGAATGGCATCGATCGGCGTTACCTTCGCAGCACGGCGCGCGGGAATCCATGCGGAAATCAGCACCGTCAACAGGCCGACCGCCGCTGCCGCAATAATCGGCCACGCACCCAGCACAAATTTCATGTCCACATTTTCAGCGATGGCGCCAGCCAGGAAGGACGCAAACTCATCCTTGAGCAAGTACAGCGTTGTGCCGATCCCTGCGCAGCCCAGCAGCAGCCCAAACGGAATCCCAATCAGGCAGAGCAAAATGCCCTCCATTAGCACGCTCTGCCGAACCTGCTTTTTCGTTGCGCCAATGGATTTGAGCAGGCCAAAATGCCGCGTGCGGTCGCTGACGGAGATGGAAAATGCATTGTAAATCAGCAAAATGGAGCCGCCGACAATCAAAACCAGCAAAATTGCTACCAGACCGTACAACGTTCTGCCAAAGTAACCATTACTTGTTTCGCCATAGGCAAACATCAAATCGGTGTTTTTGGCATAATCATCGCCATAGGTTCCCGCAGAACAGAAGGCATCGACGTCACGGACGGAATGCAGCCGCACGTAAGCCGTGTAGCTGCCGCAGCCGCTGCCGCCGGTGAATGATAAGTAGCCCGGCGCGGCATTGCCTTCGGTTACATAGGCCAGCTTTTCATAATGTCCGACAACCGTGTAGGTTCGCGTTTCGACATCTTGCAGGCTTTCTCCCACTTTATAGCTACTTCCCTGCCCCAGTACATCGCCGCTAAGTACGCGCTGGCCGACCTGTAACGTAACCTGTTCGCCGGTTTCCAGCTTGATTCCGCCAAAGCCCTCTAAATGATCCGGTAGGAGTAGCTCGGTGTCGTTGGTAGGCATTCTGCCATCCAAGATGTGGATGGGGAGCATATCGTTAATGTGCGCATCCGCTGCGGCAATATACAAATAGCTCCATCTTGTGTCCGCACTGTCAACCTTGGCATAGCCGACCATGTCCGTCGATACAAACTCATCCACTTCCGAATCGTGTTGCAGTTGGGTCAATTGTTCCTGCGTCAGGTCGCGGAAATAGGCATGATATCTGCCGCTGTCCTGCTCTACCACCTTGAGGTAAAATTGCTGACCGCTATAAGCGCCCTCCGTCACCGCCGTAAGCAGCGCAACCGACAGGATGATGCCGATAATGGTGACGATCGTGCGCGTCTTATTCTTCCGCAGCGCACGGAGCGTATATTGGTAAATAATTTTCATCGCCGCAGCACCTCATCTCTGGTGATGTGGCCGTCCTCAATCGCGATAATGCGATTGGCTTGCAGGGCGATGTTTTCGTTGTGCGTAATGATGATCAGTGTTTGGCCGTACTTTTGGTTGGACAGCTTGAGCAAATCCACGATTTCCTGACTGTTTTTGGAATCCAGATTGCCGGTCGGCTCGTCCGCCAACACCACAGCGGGCGCATTCATTAAGGCTCTGCCGATGGACACACGCTGCTGCTGTCCGCCGGAGAGTTGATTGGGCAAATGCTTCTCCCGGCCGCGCAGCTGTAAAACATCCAGCAGTTCTTCCATGCTCTGCTCGTTGACCTTGCGTCCATCGAGCAGAGCCGGCAGCGCCATATTTTCCCGCACATTGAGCACCGGGATCAGGTTATAGAACTGATAAATCAGCCCCACCTGACGGCGGCGAAAAACTGCCAGTTTTTCCTCATTTTGTGCATAGACATCCTGCCCGTCCATATAGACTTTGCCGGATGTCGGACGGTCGACGCCGCCCAAAATGTGCAGCAACGTCGATTTGCCGGAGCCGGACGGCCCGATGATGGCGAGGAACTCGCCTTTCTCCACACCAAAGGAAACGTTATCCAGTGCAACAACTTGATTTTCTCCTGTGCCATATACCTTGCTCAGATTTTCGGTTCGCAAAATTTCCATAATGTACCTCCTTTTGAT
>CAMDZY010000184.1 GCA_945910975.1 uncultured Clostridia bacterium
CGTCCGGCAATGTTCTTCCGCGAGGAAGAACTCTGTCGAAAAACAAAGTTTTTCGGCAGCCTGAAAAAAAGAGGGCTTGCCCCTCTTTTTTTATTTGCGTTTATGGTGTATAATGGAAAATAAGCTACGAATAGCAAGGAGGAATTATCTTGGCACAGAATATAGAACCGGAACAGCCAATGGACGAAAGCCAAACCATGCAGTCACAGAGCGTTGATTTGCAGCAGGAACTGCCAAATGAGGCATCGGCACAGGAATTGCAGGCAAAGGAACCCAAGCAGGAGCCAAAGAAGGATATATTGTATGAAGGCTACACCATGCTGCACGATGTGGTGTATATTTTGGCGGCGTTGACCGTTGTGCTGGTGTTTGCGTTCCGGCTGGTGGGCGTCAACGGTGACTCCATGTTCCCTACACTGCATAACAATGACTATTTGCTTTTGCAGAGCAATCTGCTCTACAACGATTATCAATATGGCGATGTGGTCGTTGCCTCTGTCCCGGCCTTCGAAAACGGGAAGCCGGTCGTCAAGCGCGTGATTGCCACTGAAGGACAAACCGTGCAGATCTCTTATGACGATGATGGGATTGGCACCGTGTATATTGACGGGGTAGCGATGGAGGAAACCTATATCCGCGAAGCGATGCTTGGCAGCACATGGGATGATAATACTATTGTAGTGCCGGAGGGCGAAGTGTTTTTGATGGGTGACAACCGCAATCATTCCACGGACAGCCGCTTTTTCGGCTGCGTGGATGAACAGTATGTACTCGGAAAAGCGCTGCTGATTTTGCTCCCCGGCAGCAATGTGGACACCGGTTGGAGCGGTGGTGCGCGGGAAATGTCGCGGTTTGGTTCGGTGTATGCCAATGACTGATGCAATGAATATTCAATGGTATCCCGGCCACATGACAAAAACCCGCCGCATGATCGAGGCGGATTTGAAGCTGGTGGACGGCGTTTGCGAAATTCTTGATGCCAGAATCCCATATTCCAGCCGTAACCCCGATATCGCGGCCATCTGCGGCAACAAGCCCCGGATGGTGATCATCAACCGCATTGATATGGCCGACCCAAAGCAGACCCAGCGCTGGGCAGATTTCTTTCGTGCGCAGGGACTGTTTGTCATTCAAACCGATTGCAAAAGTCGTCGTGGCATCAGCACTTTTCAACCGGCTGTCCGCGCGATGCTCCGCGAAAAGCTGGAACGGTATGCCCAAAAGGGGCAGATTGGCAGACCGCTGAAGCTGATGATCGTGGGGATCCCGAACGTCGGAAAATCCACCTTTATCAATCAGGTGACCGGCCGCAAAAGCGCCAAGGCGGAGGATCGTCCCGGCGTCACGCGCGGCAAGCAATGGGTGAATGTGGATCAGGGCTTGCTGTTGCTGGACACGCCCGGCATCTTGTGGCCGCGCTTTGAGGACAAGGCGGTTGGCATGAAGCTGGCCTACACCGGCGCGGTGAAGGATGACGTCGTGGACAAGGAGGCGCTGGCTTCGGCACTGCTGGAGATGCTTTGGCAGCGCTACCCGGACGCAGTGCGTGAGCGCTATAAAATCGATATGCCCGCCGATGCACCCGGCTGGGAGCTGTTGGAAGCCTGCGGCAGGAAGCGCGGCTTTTTGCTTGCACGCGGCGAAATCAACCTCGAGCGCATGGCAACGGTGCTGATGGATGAGTATCGCGGCGGAAAGCTGGGGCGTTTTACCTTTGAAGGACCGGAAATTTATGAACAATAGACAAAAAGAATCCGTTGATTTGTGGCAGATTGAACGAAGCCTTTTTGCACAGGGCATTCATCCCATTGCCGGCATCGATGAAGCAGGCCGTGGCCCCTTGGCAGGGCCGGTCTGCGCTGCTGCTGTGATTTTGCCGGAGGGCTTGGTGATCGAAGGACTAAATGACTCCAAGAAGCTATCCGACAAAAAACGACGCGCATTGTATGATATCATTATAAATCAGGCGGTAGCTTACGGCATTGCGCTGGTGGACGAAAAGACCGTTGACGAGATCAATATTCTCCAAGCTACCTTTTTGGCGATGCGGCAGGCGGCGGAGCAGTTGACCGTCCAACCGGCACTGGCGCTGGTGGACGGCAATCGTGCGCCGGGACTGCGCGTGCCGGTGCAGACGGTCGTCAAGGGGGATTCTCTGTCTGCAAACATTGCCGCGGCATCCATTCTGGCCAAGGTCACCCGTGACCGCCTGATGGAACGGTTGGACGCGGAATATCCGCAGTATGGCTTTGCGGTACATAAGGGCTACGGCACAAAGGCGCACTACGCCGCATTACGCGAATATGGCCCGTGTCCGATCCACCGCATGACGTTTTTGAAAAAATTCTATGGGCAAGACTAACCTATCCGGCCGCTGGGGCGAAGCAGTGGCGGCGGATTATCTGCGCAAAAAACACTATAAAATTTTAAGCGGCAACTACCGCTGCCGGATGGGCGAGATCGACTTGATTGCATCGAACCGGAAATATCTGGTTTTTGTCGAGGTCAAAACCCGCAAGGACAGCAGCTTTGCCGCAGCTGCGGAATTTGTGGATTTTCATAAGCAGCAGCGGTTGATTGCGGCCGCACGGCTGTATTTAAGCCAAAATGAAACCACATTGCAGCCGCGCTTTGATGTGATCGAGATTTACGCGCCGCAGGGAACCGAAACAAAAAAACCAACGGTGCGCCACTTGGAAAATGCCTTTGAGGTGCATAACGACTAGGAGGGATACTGTGATTCCTGTATTCGACTGCCATGCGGATACACCGATTCTCCTGTGGGACGAAAAACAGTCACTTCGGCGCAACCGCTGCCATATCAGCCTGGAACGAGCAGACCGGCTGGGGCATTACGCACAGTTTTTTGCTTATTGCACTTACGCCGGTGCCGACCGGAACGGCTACACTTGCGAGCAGTTATACACACTGCCAAAGACCTATATGGATGCCCAGCTTCAAGCGCATGCCGACGCGATTCGCTTTTGCACCACGGCAGAGCAGGTAAAGGCGGCATGGGCGCAGAATTTGTCTGCGGCGCTGTATTCCATCGAGGGCGCAGAGGGCATCGGCTGTGACGCCGGTCGCTTGGAAGAAGCCTACGGTGACGGTGTGCGCATGACCACGCTGACCTGGAATGCCGACAACGCGCTGGCGGGTTGCTACAAAGGCGACCGGGGATTGACTGCCGAAGGGCGCGAATTTGTACGTCGCGCGCAGGCATTGCGATTTTACTTTCAACTACAATTCTATCATTTTCTTTTTCGTTGTCAAT
>CAMDZY010000185.1 GCA_945910975.1 uncultured Clostridia bacterium
AGTGGATTCCGCTTTTTCCAACGCACATTTCAGTCCTGTCGTTTTCCAAATTTTATCCGCAGCCTGTTCCAGCAATTCCCCACGGTGCGCAAGGATCAGGACACGCCTGCCCTGCCGGACACAGGCTTCTGCGATTTTTGCAAAAACGACCGTCTTGCCGGTTCCGGTTGGCAGGACAAGAAGTGTTTTTTTGGTTCCTTTGTTCCACTGCACAAAAACGGCCGTTTTCGCTTCATTCTGATACGGTCTTAACTCTACCATGGCGCATCAAAACTTTCCGGGAGTGTAGCCACCCTGCGCATGAGCGCCCGGTTGGGTCGGCATATATGTGCTTTGTTGGTATTGCGGTGCCGATGCAGCATAGCTAGGTGCGGGCGCTGCGTAGGTGGCTTCCGGCGGCTCTAAAAAGCGTTTTACTTCGTTGTAAGTATTTCCATTGTAGGTTCGTTTACCGATTCTGGCGCGGCCTTTGGCGCCCGGCACGGCCGCCCAGTTCATAGACACCCGCTGTCCGTGTTTCCGCTGACCAATACAGGTGAAGAATGCGCACAGAATACCCTCGACCTTGCTGTGCAGCAGCAGATCCTTTCTGATCGTAGTTGCGCCCTCGGCAGTTTCAAAGCGCAAGTAGAGCGTCGCCTTGGGGCAGGCGGGAATTTTATCTCCGCCCTCATATCTTCCGCGTTCGAATCGCTCCACTACAAAATCATAGTCCCCATCCGGGAGAAGAATAAAATCCGGGCTGTCGTTCTCAATTTCGGAATCCCAGCTAAATACATAACCGTCATTTCTGTTTTCCATTGTTGTTACGCTCCTTTACACGCATATTTTGAATAAAGTCAAATACCTGATCCCATGCACCGATCAATACACTTTGCACAAAGTCGGTGGGGTATTCCGAGATTTTCATATCCGGCGGATAATACCCCCGTTCCGAAACGACCCTTACGATCTCTTCCTCGGAAACGGCGTTGTTTTGCATCAAATCCGCAAGTGCTATCGGAATCCCAGTACTTTCTACAGAATTCCCAAAAGTAAATGGGAGGTCGTCGTCATTATCGATCACCGGGAAATCCTCATGCTGTGCTGGTTCCGGCATGGGCTGCGGAATATCCTGCAAAAATAGTCCTGCAACCTGCCCAAAATCAAGCGGTAATTTCTCCGGCAGGCCAAATCTGTTTTTTGCATCCCAGCACGGATGATGCGTTGTATACATGACCCGCCGGCCGCCCTGCGCTTTGTTTTTCTTGTCCTCATTTTTGACAACAATGGTTTCATAATTTGCGAACAAAACCATGTCCGCCCATTCCTTGACCATGTTGGAAACGCTGCATTTGGGCGAATTGATCAGCTTCAACTCCCAACGATCATATGCCCCCATTTCGTCTGGCTGTTCAAACTTGCGCATAACGGCGTGGGCGGTAAGGATCACATTGATCCCGCGTTCAATCACATCATCCAAAAGATTCAGAATCTTTCCAAATGCTTCATATACGTAGGAATAGCCCTTCCCATACCCAAAATCCTCTATACCGTTTTTGCCGTTTGAAGCGCAGACGTTATCCCGGCACATACGCTCCGCCCAGTCCGCAGTGTCAAGCACAAGTGTCTTGCAAACATCCGGCGTACTTTTTATGTAGTTGATCTCATCGAAAATCATGGCGTAGCTTGTCGGCCTTGGAAGTCTACGCACATTCATACGGGTCGTGCTGCCCTCCGTGTCAATAAACAGCGGGTTCGGTGCCAT
Organism: uncultured Clostridia bacterium; assembly: GCA_945910975.1. Taxonomy (GTDB): domain Bacteria; phylum Bacillota; class Clostridia; order Oscillospirales; family Oscillospiraceae; genus JAKSPM01. Next base: position 1,748 of record CAMDZY010000185.1, read on the forward strand.
TGACGCGAAGGTGCTCTTCCCAATGCCCTCCGGACCATAAACGACAACCTTCAGAGCCTTGGGAATGATTCCCGAAATAATTTCCATTAAAATTCACCTGCTTTCCACTTCGGCCGTTCCGGTTGCACCGGAACACTGTATCCGTCTTCAATGATAATGCTGCATTCGTTTCCGGTAGATACCCTTGTTGCAATTGCCTGCAGGCCTTCCGATTCCAACCACCGGCCAAAGTCCCGCAAGGTTTTCAGATCCATTTGCTCCAGCTTGTCCAGCAAAACAAAGCCGCACTTTGGATTGATTGCACGCACGATTGCCGTTGCCACCTTCAGCTGATCCGAGCCGGACATACAGTCCCACTTTTTCCCCTGATAGATCAGTTCACCGTCTTCAACGGAGAGTTCAGGCAGCGGCAGGCTCACAGAATGCAGCAGCTCATATTTTTGCTCGCGAACCTTTGTAATTGCGTCCGTCATATCTGCATACTGTTTTTGATAGTACTGCGCGTCCTGTTCGGCTCGTTCCCGATCGCAATTGGCGCGAACCTTGATGTTGATTCGCTCAATATTGGCAATATCGCGTTCGATCTCCTCTGTCGATTCATCATGAAGATCCTCCGCTGATCTTCTCGAGATTTCGGCGTTGCGTTCTGCATCTAACAGGTGCTGATTCGCCTGTTCAAACATACGCTGCGCATCCTCCAATTCGCGCGCATACCGCGCCGCCTGCTCCCGTTTGCGTTGATTTTCACCGTTTCTGGCAAGCAATCGCTGCTGACGCTGAATCAATTCCGAAACGGAAACCGGTTCCTGTGGGGCATCCGGGTAAAACGGCATTTCCATTGCGAATTTTTTCTTTCGATCCGCCTCCTGGCCAATCGTGTGGCGCCTGTTATACAGTTCCGCTTCCTTTTGCTCCAGCGTATGCAGCTGATCCCCAATGCCAATAATCCGCAGCAGTGTGTTTGCTTTCTCTTTTGCGCTGGCCTGCATGAACTTGGGCAGATCGATGGCTAGTTCTTCCACAAAATCATTCAGCAACTGCTGCCCGGACTTTTTTCCAGCCGGATCAGTCACTTTTAAAGAACTGTTTTTCCCGGAACGCTCCACAAGCAGGCCGTTGGACAACGTGAGCCGGACGCTTGGCGGGACGGTACTGCCGTCGCGCACTACGTTGCTTGGCCGGTAGCGTTCCCCGCCGAGTGCCCAGCAGATCGTGTCCAGTACGGAAGTCTTGCCCTGATTGTTGTTGCCGCCGATCACGGTAAGCCCATTTTCAACCGGCGTGACGGAAATTGCCTTGATTCGTTTTACGTTTTCAATTTCCAGTTGGTTAATTTTTACTGACATCTTGACATTTCCTCCTAAAATGTTTATAGTGGAGGTAGAGGTCAACTCTACCGTTTTCCGCTTGTCGATGTTCCGGATCGGCAGGCGGATTTTTATGCTTGTGCAGAATCATATTGTTTTCCTCCTACTTTGCTTCCCGCAGCAGCTTAAATGCACACAGGGAGATAAATTGC
>CAMDZY010000186.1 GCA_945910975.1 uncultured Clostridia bacterium
ACGACCTCCGGGTTATGAGCCCGACGAGCTACCGGACTGCTCTATCCCGCGATATATTGCATTTCTGAATGCTTGAGTATTATAGCACGTTGGCATCAGGATGTCAAGTATATTTTTTTGATTTTTTTATTTTTATAAAAGTTGCAAATTCCCCGCAAAAGTCAGGTAAACCATCCTGCTTTTGCGGGGAATTATTTTGCCTGATTTTGGAGTTTTTTTACAGCCCCGTCATTTTTATTACACGGAACTTTTTCCATTGCTCTCCTCCAAGTCGAATTGCACTCATTTTGCACATTTTCCCAATCTCTGCATACTTCTTCCATTTTTTCCTTGCATTTTTACAGTGGCCATGTTATGCTTAAATTGCAACATAGCCAAATATAGGCAAACTCCTTGGTTTGCCGAACGGTTGTGCGGCAGCAATCGGAGTTCTGCGCTTTTCGCGCGGCTTTGACTGCACATATTTTATGACAGGAGAGAAAAGAGATATGAAACGACGCATATTATCCATTCTTCTGGTGCTGGCACTTTTGGTGTCTGCATTGCCATTTCAGGTATCCGCCGCGCAGGAGATGCTGCCAAGGTTGGAACCGGACGACATAACCGCCACCGGCACCAATTCCTTTGGCAATATGCTGGCTGAAAAGATTCAGGCCAATCAAGCGGAATCCGATGGCAGCAGCTACATACAGAGTATTGAAATCAGCAACAGTACTGCAACTGTTTCGGCGGAATTAAATGCGGACTGCACTTTAGTGGTCGGCATCTACAGTGAGGACGGGCAGGAACTGCATACATCGGCAAAAGCAGATCTGCAAGCCGGTGCGCAGCAGACAAAGCTGACATTTGAAAAGGCTCTGCCGGAATATTTTTTGGTAAAGGGATTTCTGATTGACAGTGATACCTATGCACCCCTGTGCAACGAGTATGTCACGCCGATGTACACGCAGGAAATGCAGGCACTGGCAGATATGACCACCGATGATTTTGATGAAAACCGGGTTTTGAATCTGGACGAAGCGCAGGACAACAACTTTGCCGTCTATGCTGACAGCACTATTATCATTGAACCGGCAGAAGGCCGCAACACCGTTACCGCTGCGGACGAAAGCACGGGATTTTATATCTTTGACAACATTGACGACCAGATTTCCGGTCTGAAAGTTGGCGATACCTTTGCCTATGAATACGAGCCGGGCAATGTTCTGATTGTCAAGATCAAAGACATTGCCATCCAAGGCACAACCGCCACCATCGAAGCAGCAGATGCGGAGATGGACGATGTATTTGATTACGTCAAGATCGACACCAGCGACACTCTAGAGAATGCGGTAATCGACAATTCCAATCTGGAAGATGGTGTTACCTACAACGGACTTGAGGAAACCGGCACGGATATGAGAGCAATTGACGGTACCTTTGAAACAGGCACAGCAGTCAAATATAAGCTGGACAAAAAGTTTGACGCTGAAGACAATGAAGACAATTATGTAAAGCTTACCGGTAGTTTTGGGTTTTCCGTCAAGGTTTCTTTGAAATATTATCTTTCCTTACGGTACTCCACGTTTGAATTTAATCTGAAATATAGCGCAGCACTAGAGGCTAAGGTCAGTGCACAGCTTCGGTTAAAAGAAATTTCCCTTGGCTCCATTGATTTTTCCCCTGTTCCGGGCGTTTATATTGGCATGACGCCCAAGCTGGTGCTGGAGGTTTCTGCCGAGCTTGCGTTTAAGCTGGACTATCATGCAGCGCTTGGCTGCAAAGCAACCTTTGGCATTGGCATCAAGGACAGCATTGAAAACACCTCCACGCATCCCACAACCGATTGTGATCTAACCATCGAGGGCACGGTATTTTTCGGGGTGGATTTTGAACCACACGTAAAGGTGATCTCGGAAGCCATCGCTAAGGCGAGCATGGATGCAACAGTCGGCCTTGAAATCACCGGTAAGATGAAGCTTGTGGGCGAGGATGATTTGGAAAATCATTTGTGCGATGCCTGCGTTGACGGCGAAATCAGCTTTAAAATGAAATTGACCGCTGGGGTAGAACTGCTGAAGCACTTTGAAATCAAAGCCACGCTTGCCGAGTTCACCCGGAAGCTAGCCGACTTTTACTGGTCGCTGACCTACGGCGAGTTTGGCTGGGGCGAATGTCCTCATGTGGGTACTGGCGGCAGCGGCGCTTGGGAGGATGGTTCCCATGGTGCACGAACGCATTCCGGTGCCTGTGGCGAGCAGGTGAATTGGGAATTGTTTGAAGACGGAGCCCTGCATATTTATGGAAGCGGGGCGATGGAAGACTACTCTTCAGTATATGGAGATGAGTATACTATTACTTGTGATTCTCCATGGCACGCTTTCAATGCAAAAGTCCTATCATTGTGGATTGACAAAGGAGTCACTTCCATCGGCGATTACGCGTTCTGGGGTTGCGTCAGTTTAGCCGGTGTGACCGTTCCGGATAGCGTCACTTCCATCGGCGATTACGCATTCGCCTATTGCCACAGCTTAACTAGTGTAACCATTCTGGGCAGCGTCACTTCCATCGGCGAAGAAGCGTTCTTCAGTTGCAACAGTTTAGCCAGTGTGGCCATCCCGAACAGTGTCACTTCCGTTGGCGACAACGCGTTCGCATATTGCCGCAGCTTAACCAGTGTAGTATTTTCAGGTAATGCCCCTGCTTTTGGTTCCGGATGTTTCAGTTCAGTAACTGCAACCGTATACTATCCGGCAGGGAATACCACTTGGACGGATAAAGTCATGCAAAACTATGGCGGCACCCTCACTTGGGTTCCTTACACCGGCACACCGCCGACCTATAATCTGACCCCTATCAGCGCAACTTCCCTTGCAGTTCGGAATCTCGCAAGCACCAACGCTACCCCAACAGATGTCAAGCTTGAACCGGGTGCAAGCTACCTTTTGGTGGTTGCCAAAAACGAGCGTGTGCCGGATTTGCTGGCAGCAGACAATCTTCTGTTTGTCGATCAGCTGCATGCCGACGACGAAGGAACTGTATTTGTTGCATACCAGCCTGCCGCAGGTGAACCCACTCCCTACATAGCCCTTTATGGCGCAAGCGGCGTCACGGTTCTGTCCGGCACAGTCTGCGATGGCGGTGATAATTGCCCATCAGCAAAATTTGTAGACGTCAACCACAATGCGTGGTATCACAAGGCCATTGACTTTGCCATTACGAACAGTATTTTCTCCGGTGTAGATGATACCCACTTCAACCCTAACGGCAAGACGAACCGTG
>CAMDZY010000187.1 GCA_945910975.1 uncultured Clostridia bacterium
ACAAACATATCGTTGACACCGTTCGATATGACCCATGCAGGTGTACTATGCCCAACACTTTTTTCAAACACATCTCGGATAAAGGCAGTCGGATAATGCACAGCGTCACAATGCCGGTAGACGGAGCGATAAAACATTCGATACGTTATTGCATTGGCTAAGGGAAAATTCATCAGACCAAGATGCGCCGTTACATTTTCCGCCTGACAATGAAAGCTCGCAGTAACAGGGATCTTCCATTGCCGCGCTATCCGAAGAGCCGCAGCCGCAAGTGGCAGCGGCGTCAGCAGATGCACAACATCCGCGTCACGAATTGCTTCCCGCAAAACAGATTTGTCTGCTTTTGCCAAACGGACACCGTTTTTTTCAAGCACATGATTCAACAAACAGCCCAGATTCAATTGCGGAACCGTCACAAAACCGTGACCGGACCGGTCCGCATCGGGTGATACAACAGTTAGATCATGTCCTTTTGAGCGCAGATGCGTAATCAGGTTCAGCGCCGCCAAAGTTGTTCCGTTATTTGCCTCACCCAAAACATCGCAAATCATTGTAATCTTCATCGATGCAACCTCTTTTGCTCATCGTTCTGTCGTTGCAAAGTTTATTCATCTGATTGTAGCATAGTTTGGCCAAAAAATCCACATTTTTTCACATCTTTTCTCCAGCCAGAATGTAATCATTGACAAAATGAAATCCCCTATGCTACAATAGAAACCGAAAAGCGGAAATAAAAGGCTCCGGGTGAGCCGGAAAAGGGAACAGCATGAATTGGTACTTGGAAGCAATGGAGCAACTGCTCTGCGAGGAGGATAAAGCAAACCTTCGTGCGGTCTACGCCCCGCGCGTGGTTGCCGTTCAGCCAACAGAATCCTATAACCATTCCTGTATCATGCCAGACGGTGAGATTCGCCTGTACGGACATACCATTGGCAGGGGAAAAGGCGTTGCAAACGGCGGGTCCGGTTATTTATATTCAAGAGATTGCGGGTTATCCTGGCACCCTGCTTACGCTGATTCACGTGCCATGGGGCCGTGTGTTTATCACCCGCAAAGTGACACGTGGTTGCATCTTGGGATACCGGACCATAGGTTGGACGCTTCGTATTGTTGCATTTCAAAAATCGGTCCGGACGATCCTTCACCACGCGTAATTCACTGGACAGACGAACACTTTGGTTGCCCGAAGATTCCTTTTTTGTTGCACGATAAACCCGGCAGATGGGTCAGTACCTGTCACCGCGATATTACCTTGCCGGATGGCAGCGATAATTTTTCGCCAGTATTTATCTACTCAGACGATGACGGCGAACATTGGACCGCCGTTGATCTGCCCGTGCAAGACAACAGTGAATGGTTTTATCCAGACAAAGGAGCACGCTGGAAGAATCAAGGTTCTGAACCGACTGTGACGGAATTGACCGACGGTTCTTTACTGCTGTTGACCCGTACCAGCGATTGCTATCCACGGGTATACCGCTCTTTCGACCACGGAGAAAGCTGGTCCGGCGGCGACTTGTTTGATTTGCATGCATCACAGACAACGTCTGTTTTACACCGCCTTTCCGACGGCAGAACGCTTTTGCTCTGGAATAACACCCTTTGCATGCCGGAGCACAACCATTATTATGATTTTCCCATGACGCACCACGGGCATATAAACGGATCCTTTGAGGACGCCTTTACCAATCGCGATGTCTGCCATGCAGCTATCAGCACGGACGGTGTCCACTGGGTCGGGCAACGCGAACTGTTGCTTGGTGCCGTACGAGATCATGCCGACTATCGCCGGGTGGGAGGCAGGCATAACATTGGTGATCAAAGCCTGCAGCAGTTTGAAATATGGGAACTGCCATATGGGAAAATTTTGGCACTTTCCGGACAAAACATCAGCACGCGGCGCGTAGTTTTATTCGACCCTAAGTGGCTCGAAGAAACCGCCAGAGAAGAAGATTTTCAAGATGGCTTGCAAAATGTAACTTCTTTTCAGTATACCAAAAGCCTTTGCGGCAGCTGGTTCGGCCACTGCGCCTGGAACCGTACCACCGGCGCAGCCATGATGCCGGATCCTGAACACGGGCTGCGCGATGTAGCACAGCTGTGCCGTTATCACGACTCGCGTTTGTACAATGAAAAGCAAGGCCTTGTCTGGAATTTTCCCGCTGCCAAGCAAGGAGAGATTACTATACAGCTACGCATTGATGGTGCAGGTCTTGGCGTGTCTCTTTCAGACTGTTGGATGAATCCTTCCGATCCAACCATGTGTGAGCGCGCTCCCTTTTACTTCACGTTGGAACAAAGCGACATCGGTACCGGATGGCAAACCGTGATTTTTCGCTTTGATACAACCGGTGAAGTTAGTATCTCATTGCAGCAACCGGAAGGCGAACGCCTGCTCTTTTATGCTGCCAGCCGCCGTGTCATCGCACAAGGACTTTCTTATCTGCATCTACAGTCGCTGGCAGAGAAAGAAGACTTCCGCGGCAGCTACATCCGTTTGCTGCGGGAAGAGGCAATTGCACATACGGAAAGAAAGGACGTTGAATGATTATGAACTGGTATACAGATGCCATCGGCAAACGTCTGACCGATCAGCACATTGCCATGCTACGCAACATCCACGAACCCACTTATGTTACAATTCCACCGGACAACGCACGCCGGCAAAGTTGCGTGCTGCCAAACGGCATCATTCGCCAATATTCCGTCGGAGGATATAATGAATCTTGTAACGGCGGGCTTTCTTGGAAGTTTCATGCCGCACCCGCCAACTGCCTTGGTGCTGCCGTACGCAATCCGGATAGCGGCAGATATTGTACGGTCGTCGTGCATGAAGATGGCACCTATGCACATTTGTCCGATGTCGGCCCGGATGATACCGAATATCGCATGATAAAAATTACCGAGCAAACCTGTATGGACATGTTTCAGCCGATATACCTGCAAAGTCGTAAACGTTGGGTTGTGACCATGAGCGGCTATGAGGAGCCCTCCAAATACCATCCCGTTGTCGCTTATTCCGACGATGACGGTGAATCCTGGCAAACAGTTGATTTGCAGCCGGCGCCGGATCATCGTCCCGTGTTCCCCGATAAAGGCGTGCGCTGGCAAAACGCCGGCTCAGAGCCTGTATGCACAGAACTGCCAGACGGTTCCCTCTTTCTGCTGGCGCGCACCTCGCAAGACCATTTGTGGCAATACCGCTCTGAGGACGGCGGAAAAACCTGGAGCAACGGTACATGTTCACCGTTTCACGCA
>CAMDZY010000188.1 GCA_945910975.1 uncultured Clostridia bacterium
CCTTGTCCGCCTTGATTTGGAACTTCTGGTTATTTCCATTGACGTTTTGCCACACATGGATATTGGCGGCGTTTTCATAAGATACGCCGGAAACGTCCAGACAATAGTTGTTGTCCTGCGTGGAACGAATGGAATAGGTGCCGTCTTCCAGAACAGCCTGGGGCTTGAGCATCCACTTCTGGGCGGTTGTGCCGTTGTTGTCCCAGATCTGGACGTTGGTGCCGTTGGCAGGCATACCGCCGCCGTTCATATCCAGCGCGACATTGCCGAGTCTGGAAATCAGCGTGCAGCTGCCGTCGCCGTTGTCCACGACGCGCCACTGCTGCGGAGCGGTGCCGTTGTAATCGCACTGCCAGATGTTGGTGCCGGAGGCGCTGTTGCCGTAAGGCACATCCAGGTACTTGCCGGAGTTCAGGTTTTCAATGGTATAATAGCCGTTGCCCATGTTCCAGAAGATCCACTTCTGGTTGTTGCCGTCATGTGCGCGCCAGATTTGGACGTTTGCGCCGCTCGCAGTGGAAGCGTCGTTGACATCCAGCTGGAAGTTTGCATTGGCAGCATTGGCAATGCAATACACACCGCTGGGCAGGTTGCTGTAGTTGACGTTCCAACGGCTGATGAAGGACACATCGTTGCTGAACACATAGCTCATCCACGCGTTGCGCTGCTTGAGCCAATTGCGGAGGTATTCCACATTTTGTGCATGCGTTGCCGCAGGGTTGCGTTCAAGCGAGCTGTCCTTTGAGCTTTCGCCCCAAACGGTCCAGTTGGCAGCGAAGCTGGCAGCACATTCTTCCATGACCTGATCGATGCGATTCCGGCCAAGCTCGTTGTCCTCATAGAGGTTGACGATCTGCGGCTGCAATTCAAAGAAACGGGCCTTTACCTCGGAGGCAAACTGCTCGTTCTCAAGCAGATAGCGGAACCAAATTGCGGTGGAGGCATAGAAGCCTTCATAGCTATTGCCGCTGCCGCCGACGTTGTTATATTCCGGGTAGCTGCCGGCATCACAGTTGCCGCAAGCCAAGTCAAAGTCCCAGACAGGCCCGGCATAAAGAACGCCGTTTTTGAAATAGTATTTGGCGGAGCTGTAGTCCGCGTCGACATCCTTAAAGTATTCTTCGATGATATACATATCAACGAAAGATTTCATATCGATGTACTGTGCTATGGTATTATAATCATTGGTTGCAATTGCCGTCTCCACGGCGTTCAGCTTTGCGAGCAGGTCGCTGTACTGCGCGTCGGTCAGTTCTTCCGGGTCGGCCGCGACAAAGCGCAGGTCGTAGCGGGAAGTTGTGAGGTAGTATGCACCGTCTTCGACGCGGTCTTTTTCCCGTTCAAACAGGTAATCGCCGTTGTCCACGTCGATGTCGACCTGATTGGTGCCGGCATCCACAGGCTCGCAGAGCATATAGTTGCCCATGTAGGTGTCTTCCATCCAAACGTCGACCATGCGGAACTCGGAGGTATAATCCATGCCGATGCTGCTGGCGAAGTGGAACACCAAATTGTTGCGGAGCAGGGACTTGTCAAACATATTGGCAAGCAGGCACCATTTTTTGCCCTTACCCATGCCAAGCACCTTTGTCTTTGCAGAGAGCTTGATGTTGTAGGGTCTTTTTGCGCCCCACGCGGTGGAATTGCCGCGCACCTTGACCTTGGAGCCTGCGTCCAGAAGGTAGTTCTTTCCGTTTGTGGGGTCAACGATTTCGACGCTGGCGCTGACATAACCGGTGTCCTTGGTTATCTCGGTGCCATTGTGCACGCCGTCGGTAACAGTGATGTGAACCTGCGGCAGGCTGCTGCCCGCAATGGCCTTATCCGCTGCCGCTGCCTTGGGCGCCGATGTGAGCATTGGTGCAACGACCAGCACCAGCGCCAGCAGAAGGCTGAGCGCACATTTGAAGAATTTATTCATGTCATTCTCTCCTTGTCCAAATTGTTTGCCGCACCGTTTCATCTTTTCTGAAATCACGTGCGGCAGCTTGTTTTTGCATGATATTGCGGTCATCGACCGCAGGAGCCGTAAAGTTTCTATCTCCTCCATTCTATTCTGCAATCTGCTCCGTAAAGCGAATTTCCTCCTTTGTTCCCTTTCCTCACAGATTTTTGCCAGAATAAGCCATGCTGAGTATAGCATATTTTATACATTATATACAATCAACTTTCTGGCCATATTTGTAATTTTTTTACAAAAGCACCGCGCCGGTGGTGTACCGTGCGCGGTGCAGGGATTGGAAAAATTTTAACGCAGCACAGCGTTCAACTGCTGCTGCAATGCAGACAGGATCTTGTTGATGACCGGGTCGATGTCTGCATCGGTCAGGGTACGGTCATCGGCGCGCAGCTCTAAGCTAAAGGCCAAAGATTTCTTGCCTTCGCCGATATTAGCGCCGCGATAGATATCAAACAGCTTGACCGAACGCAGCAGCTTGCCGCCTGCTGCATCGATGCACGCTTCGAGTTGGGCTACCGTCACGGCTTCGTCACACACCAGCGCCAAGTCACGGGCTACGGTGGGGAACTTGGGCAGCGGGGTGAACGTGCGCTCGTCTGCCAGCACGTCCATCAGCTCGGTAAAGTTCAGCTCTGCCACATATACCTCTTCATCAATGCCATAATTCTGTGCCACCAGCGGGTGTACCTGACCCAAAATACCGTACTGCACGCCGTCGATCATCAGTGCTGCGCAGCGACCGGGGTGATAGCTGGGGTGGTCGGTGACGGCAACAAAGGACGCTTTTTTCACATTCAGCACATCCAACAGCGCTTCTACCTCACCCTTGAGTGAGAAGAAGTTTTCCTTTGCACCGTAGGTGCCGAGCAGGAAGCGCTTCGGCTCATGGGGCAGTACCTCGTTCGGCTGCGGCAGATAAATTTTGGCCAGCTCGTACAGCTTCACAGCCTTGTTGTGGTGCGCATTGTTGCGGGAAAGAATATCCAGCATGGACGGCAGCGCCACGGTGCGCATGATGGAGGTGTCCTCGCCCAACGGGTTTTGGATCCGCACGGCATTGCGCAGCGGAGAGTCGGCCGGCAGGCGAACCATGTCGAACACGGACGGAGAAACGAAGGAATAGGTAATAATTTCGTTATAGCCCATCGCGCGTGCCGTGCTGCCCGCTGCATTTTCCAAAAGCTGCTGCTTGGAATAGCCGCCGCGTGTGGTTGCGCCGCGCATTAAGGTCGTGGGGATCTCGTTATAGCCATAGAATCTGCCGACTTCCTCGGCAATATCCGCCATCCGACGCAGG
>CAMDZY010000189.1 GCA_945910975.1 uncultured Clostridia bacterium
CTTTCCATCAAAAAAAACACTGCCGGATTTCGGCTCCACAAACCCGCCGATGACCCGGAGCGTGGTCGTTTTTCCGCAGCCCGAAGGCCCCAGAAACGTGACGAACTCCTTATCGTGCAGGTCCAGCGACAGACCATTCAAAATGTTCTGCCCGTCGAAATCCACAACAATGTTTTGCAAGGATACGATGACGTTGTTGTCCATTTTTGATAGATCCCCCTTTGCGGTGGGCCGCCGCGGCGGGACGTTCCCGCCGGCCATGGCCCTCATTCCGCCGCTTCTCACGACGGAGCAGCGCCGATTGATGCCACCCCCGCAAAGGTTTGTTACACCGAAACAGCCAACGGCCACGGCTTCAGCAGCATACGCAAGCGCCAATGCGCGGCCCGACAAAAAATGCGGGCCGCACATATGTTCCATTATAGCAGAGGGGGAACCTCTGTCAATACATTCCGGGAAGAATGGGAGAAAATGCCGTCGAATTCTGGAAGATTCCGGTGTTTTCCTGTTCCCGCATGGCTTTTCATTTTGTTTCTTTCAAATCTCTCCGGTTTCTTTAAGGATTCTCCTGGATGCTTTCGTTTTCATGGCGCCGGTTCTTGGCTTTTCCGCATTTGCAGACCACTGCGTCAAACCGCTTCTCCCCCTGCCCTGCCGGGATTCCGCAAAGGTTCTCTGCCGCTGCGCCCTCAGGGCTGAGCATCCCCTTCCTCCACCGCTTCAAATACGAACCAAGCGTCCTCCTCTTCCAGATAGACCTCCACCGTGCCTTCCGCGCCATATTGGTACCCCATGCCAACCGTTCCAAAATTGGCCTGGTTGTCCGCAGTCGGCGTCTCGCCGCTGGCCGTCACCGCCGTGATCGTGCCGTCCATCACTCCGCAGCGCAGTGCGTCAGACTGCCGCCCGGCGTAACGATACAACTCGCCGTTGATGCGCAGCGTGGCCGTCTGGGGCAAGGCTATGGCCTCGGCACCGCTCGCCGCAGACGGATTTGCTACCTCCGTCTTTTGTTCCGCGCCGGGTGCATCGGCGGCACCGTCCGCCGCAGCCGCTTCCGGGTTCTCGGCGGCCGCGGTCTCCGTTCCGCTTTCCGGTGCCGCGGCTTCCATCATCGCTTCGTCCATCTGCGTGCTGTACTCGGCCGCCTCCGAGCTTCTGGACGCATCTGCCGCCGAAAAGCCTCCTTTGCCCGACAGCATTTCGCCGCGCCACACCGCCACACACAGCATCAGGCAGGCGGCCGCCACAGCAGACGTCCCCGCACGTTTTGCCAGGCGCAGCTTGGGCGGTTTCGCCGCAGGCGGCGTTTCACGCTGCAGCGCAGCCAGCCGGGCCTTCAGTTCCGGCGAGGCGTGCAGTTGATCCAATTCATTCCGGTATTGTTCAGCACTCATATCCGCCGTCTCCTTCCATATGTCCGCGCAGCGCTTCCCGCCCCCGCCGCAACCAGGTAAGCACTGTGTTGGGCCGGGTGTGCAGAATCTGCGCAATTTCTTTTGCCGTGTATCCCTCATAATAATGTAAGTAGATGGCATCCCGGTAGTTGGGCGGCAGCTGCCGCACCAGCGTCAGCATCTCCCATTGGCCGCCCTCTTCGCGGGCCGGCAGCCACTCCTGAAGCTCCACATCGCTGTTCCGGCTTGCGCGGGCCAGGGTGTGGCAGTGGTTGATGGTCACCCGGATCAGCCAGGCCCTCAAGTGCTCTTCGTTTTCAAAGCCCTTTTCAAACCGCACCAGCTTTTCAAACACATCCTGCACCACGTCCTCCACATCGCTCAGGTTGGGCGCATAATGTGCCGCCAGGCGCAGCACCATATCGGTATAATGCTCGATCGCATACACCAGGGGGTCCTGCAAAAAGGCAGTCCCTGTCATGCTCTGTTGCCTCCTCCCAAATTCGATTCCGGGCACTCCCCTGCGGAACCGCATTACTTTGCGCCCGCTGCTTTCGGCGTTCTCGTGGCGTTTGACACCCGCAGAAGTTCCCTTCTCATTTTTAACACACATCTCGTTGTCGATAAATTGCAGCAATCCTGCTATTTTTTGCCTTCTCATTCCATGCCGCCCGCCGGGCCAAGGCTGTTTTGCCAAAGCATCCTTTCCCGGCAACAACCATTTCAGTATATACAAAAATCGGGCGGCTGACCAGATGGCCCGCCGCTCGATTCTTTAAACCTTATTTTCAGGACGCAGCCCGTCACAGCTGAATGCCGGACATACCCAGATACAGCACGCCGCACCGGGTCACCGTCCAAACGCGCGGTGCCCCGGCCACTGCCACCTTATACTGCCGCCGGCTGTTGTTGCGCAGCACTCCGCCGGACAGCTCCGTCAGTTCCATCGTAATGGCGGACACCGGATGACCGGACAGTGCCATCGCCAGGCGCAGGGCGCCCACCGGTGTGAACATCAGGTAGCCCGCCAGCAGCAGCGCAGCCGCACCTATTAAAGCTCTCGGAAGGATTCTGGTTTCACGCATGGTCAAGCCCACCTTTCTGCTCGACACACCGGAAGGTGTGTGGTTTTCCTCTTTGCTTATAAGACGAGCCAGACGGCGGGAATATTTCACGGTTTTGGAAAAAATTGAGGTTGCGTATTTTTTAACAGACTCTGTGCGAGAGGAGGAACACCACCTGGCTCTATTCGGCACCTCGATGGATTTTTTGCATCCGCTGCTTCTGAGTGACTGCTTTGACATTGGAGAGAGGCTTCGTTTCTGTGTTTGCACATCTCTGTACACTCTGCCATAAGAAAGTGCACATTTCGTGACCTACTATTTCTGCGATGTCTGCCACTACTGCCTTGAGGCAGAGTCGCTACCAGACTGTTGCCCAGACTGCGACAAGACCGAATACATCGATCATCCCGCCGTCCGCCTTGCTGCCGGAAAAGGAATCTTGGACTTGCTCCGAGCGAGGAACGAGGATTGGGAGTAAACATCCGCCTTCTGTGATTCACACAGAAGGTATTTTTATTCCCGTCACAAACTATACTTCCGTGCCCTTATCACTTCGTCGTCTTCTCCTTAACCTTTTCCGGCACGTCGATCAAACCAAAGCGGTAGAACATCCCATAAATAATCCCATAAATATAAGACGCACCCCGGATATCTCCCAGAGCCTTATTCCTATCGCAGCATAAAGCAATAAGCGGCAACATTATTACTCTGCACCTTAGCCACAATCACTTGTGTTGCCTGCCGCCCACCACGTAGAGGTGTGCAAAGTTTCGAGCGGCA
>CAMDZY010000190.1 GCA_945910975.1 uncultured Clostridia bacterium
GTTAAAATACCATCTTCCATTACCTGCAACAGCAAATTGCACACATCCGGGTGTGCCTTTTCCAATTCATCCAGCAAAATCAGACTGTAGGGCTTGCGACGTACCTTTTCCGTCAGCTCGCCGCCATTTTCGTGTCCAACATAGCCGGGAGGCGCACCGATTAGGCGGGACACGGAAAATTTTTCCATATACTCCGACATATCCAGCCGAATCATAGCTTCTCTGTTGCCATATACTGCCTGCGCCAGTGCCTTGCACAGCTCCGTTTTACCAACGCCGGTCGGCCCCATCAGCAAAATGGCTGCAACCGGGCGGTTGGCGTCCGCTAAGCCGGACTTGCCACGGCGCACGGCATCGCAGACCTGCTGCACCGCCGTATCCTGCCCCACCACAAAGCGGTGCAGTTCCTGTTCGAGATTGCGCAGATGCTGCCGCTCGGTTTGCGTCAGTGTGCCGACCGGAATCCCCGTGCGGCCGGAGAGCGTGTCCGCCACATCTGCGGCCAGCAGGCTCTTTCTGCCTCTTTGCTGTTTGCAGCGCTCCATTTTCTCTTGTAGCTGTGCGGCCTTTTCATATTTTCCACTCTGCACCGCCGCATGGATTTGGCGTTCAAGCTGCAAGCGTGTGGTCGTCACCGGACTGCTGACCTGCATTCTTACCCGTGCCGCGCTTTCATCCAACAGATCCAACGCCTTATCCGGCAAAAACAGCTCCGGCAAGTAACGGCACGACAGCGAAACCGCCGCATGAATGGCCTCGTCGGAAATGGACACACCGTGATGCTGCTCCAAGCCAAGACGGACGCCCCTTAAGATCTCCTCTGTTTCCTCCCTGGACGGCTCGTCCACCCGCACCGGACGGAACCGACGTTCGAGCGCCGCGTCTTTTTCCACATATTTGCGATATTCATCCAGCGTAGTTGCCCCGATCATTTGCAGCTCTCCGCGCCCGAGCGCCGGTTTCATCAGATTGGCTGCATCAATCGCGCCCTCTGCCGCACCCGCGCCGCAAATTGTGTGCATTTCATCAATAAATAATATGACATTCTTGTTCTTCCGAACCTCAGCCACAATATCCCGCACGCGTTCTTCAAACTCACCGCGGTATTTTGTTCCCGCAATCAGCGATGCAATATCAATTGCAATCAAGCGCTTGCCGAACAGCTGGTCAGGCACATTGCCCGCTGCCATGCGTTGGGCAAGTCCCTCCACAATCGCTGTTTTGCCGACGCCCGGTTCCCCCACCAGTGCGGGATTGTTTTTGTTTTTCCGGCACAGTACGCCGATCACCGCATCAATTTCCTTCTGGCGTCCGATTACCGGTTCCATACTTCCGGCAAGCTCCACCATATCCTGTCCAAACTGCTCAAGCAGTCGTGTGTTTTGCATTGCTTGCGCCTCCTTGCTTTTTTTCTGCAGTGTGGCCGTTTCCACCGCCGCGGTAAACACCGCGTCCACGCTTACACCGCAATCGCGAATGATTTTGTAGGCCATTGTCTGCGGCAGCCGCAAGATCGCCAGCAGCAGCTGCACCTCGCCGACCTCCTCGCATCCCATGACCGCTGCTTCCTCCACCGCACCTGTGATGATTTTTACGGTGCTGCTTCCGATTCCCTGCGGGAGTTTTTGTAAGGGCGTTCCCTGCCCGATGCGCTCCACCAGTGCCCGTCGCACCTTGGGTGCATCCAGTCCTGCCGCTGAAAAAATTTGTCCCGTAACAGGCAACTGTGTCAATGCCAACAGCAGATGCCCACTGCCTAAGTAGCTGTGTCCGAGCAGCCTTGCTCCACTGCAAGCCAGACGAATCGTCTTTTCCGCGCCACCGGTCAATTTGTTCACACCCACGGCTTTCCCTCCATTCCATATGGATTGTGTCCAAACCAAACGGTAGATAAAAGTAAAAATATAGGATTTTTTTCGTATTTTACAAATTTACCAATTGCTTTTTTGTAAATCCATGATAGAATAGTGATGCAAACATATTGCAATTTCACGATATGGAGGTTATACATCATGGCATACTTTATCACTGACGCTTGTGTTGCCTGCGGTTCCTGCGCAGACGCTTGCCCCCTGGGCATCATCTCTGAGGGTGACGGCAAATACGTCATCGATGCTGAGCAGTGCGTAGAATGTGGCTCCTGTGCAGCACAGTGCCCCATGGAAGCAATCGAACAGCAGTAAAAATCTTGACGGGTCTGTCAATTGTCTTGGCAGACCCGCAAAATTTGTTTGGAGGGGAACAATGGAAGAAACCTTGTGGAACGGCATTCATCTGGTGCAGAGTGACGATGCCTTTCGCCTTGGCACAGACGCCATCCTGGCGGCTGATTTTTTGACCCTCCCCCACGGCGCACGCGTGGCCGATCTTGGTACCGGCAGCGGCGCAATCGGTCTGCTGCTGTGCGGTCGGGACGAAAGCTGCCGCGTGACCGGCGTGGAAATTCAAGCAGATGCCTGTGCGCTTGCGCGGCAGAATATTGCACGCAATCAGCTGCATGACCGTTTTTCTCTCGTGTGCGGCGATTTGCGGCAAATCCAAAATCACTTGCCCGCCAACCGCTTTGACTGCGTCATCGCAAATCCGCCCTATTTTCCTGTGGGCAGCGGCAAAACGAGCGGCACCGAAGCGCTCATGATTGCGCGCACCGAGATCTGCTGCACGCTGGCCGATGTCTGCCGTGCAGCCGCGTGGCTGCTGCGCTACGGCGGTTATTTCACGCTGGTGCATCGGCCGGAGCGGCTTTGCGACATCATCTGCCAGATGCGGGCAAATCAAATAGAACCCAAGCGGATTCGCTTTGTGCGCCACAACGCTCAAGCCGCCGTCTGCCTTGTCCTGCTGGAGGGACGCAGCGGCGCAAAGCCCGGTTTAAGCTATCTGCCGGATTTGATTGAATTTGAAGCCGACGGCACAGAAACCGACGAATACCGCATGATATATCACCGTTAGGAGGCACCTATGGCTGCTACGCTCTATCTTGTTCCCACGCCCATCGGAAACCTGGGCGACATTTCCGACCGCTGCCGTGAAATATTGCAAACGGTCGATTTCATTGCCGCAGAAGATACGCGGGTATCGCTGAAGCTGCTCAACCATCTGGGAATCAAAAAAAGCCTTGTCAGCTACCATGAGCACAACAAGGCGGAAAGCGGCGAAAAAATTCTCGCACGGCTGCAAAGCGGCGAATCGTGTGCGCTTGTGACGGACGCCGGAACCCCC
>CAMDZY010000191.1 GCA_945910975.1 uncultured Clostridia bacterium
CAGCAATGTTTTTTCGTTTTCCACGCAAGTGCTGAACAACGACTACTACGCCCATGTATTTGGGAAATCAGCAGCCAAACAAACGCAAACCTATGACTTTTCCGATATCACCAATCCTTTCGAGGAGGCAAGCGCCCTATTTGCCGCAGAAAACGGCTATATGCAGGCAAAATCCCGCACAGAATTCGGCGCGCAAACATCCGCAGCCTATGGAGAAGTCCTGCGCGCCCTGTATCGCATGGCAGGCGGCACGCAAAGCCTTTCTGACGCCGCTGTGATAACCTGGGCACAGGAACACGCATTGATTTCTGACGATGTCTCCGCACAGGACACCGTGACCTATGGTTCTGTCAGCCGCTTGTTCCTACGCTATCTCGCAGACCGGAAAATAGATGTCTCTCTGACAGAAACAGATAAAACCCAGCTGGCACAAATTCAAGCAGGATATACAGAATTGGATGATACCACGTGTCTGGCTATGTATTGGATGCGCAAGCATGCCATTTTACAGGACAACGACCTCGGACAGTATTATTCTCTGGCGGATCAGGTTTTAAACCGCGCGCAAATATCGCGATGTCTGCAGGGTATTTCTTCGCTTGTACAATCAACATCCTAAGAGGACTGCTTCGGCAGTTCTCTTTTTTTACGCTGCGCCAACCGCTTGTCTCTCTGCAAACAACTGCCGGACTTCGCGTGAAACTGCTTCTGCAAAAGCGGCATGACCTGCCGCATTCATATGCTCTTGATCCTTTGCGCTGCAAACAGCATAGTCTGCTGCGCGCAGAAATCCGACATGCCATTTTTTTGCAATGGTCTCATAAACCGACTGCAGACGCTGTGAAACAACAATAGATGCTTGCGAAAATTCCGGATCGTATTCCGGTCTCCAAACATTGTCTCCCAGATAAATCGGAGAAATTAGCAGGATTTCCGCCTGCGGTGCAGCATAGCGGATTTGTCGGAGCAACCGCTCGATCCCTTTTCCAATCACTTCTGCCGATGCACCAAATGCCGTTTTGCAGTCGTTCGTGCCCAGCATCAAAACAACACCATCCACTGTCGCATGTGTTTCCAACAAAATCGGAAGCAATTCTGTGCCGCGTCTGCCGTCGCGCAGCGGATCATCGAAAATTGTTGTGCGTCCGCACAGCCCTTCCTCGATCACATGATACTGCTGCCCTAATTTTTCTTGCAGCAGACTGGTCCAACGAACGCCCCACGGCAGTCGTTTTCCGCTGTCTCCATCCAATCCCCATGTATTGGAATCTCCAAAGCAAAGTATTTGACGCATTGCCGCCCCTCCTTTTCCTAGTTAATCACTATGTTTAGTATGTAAATTACTATACCATACTTTTTTCTCTCTGCCAACCCTTTTTTTGCAAAATTTTGATAGTTGCTGTTTTGCGCATTTTTTCGTATACTAGTCTTATATCAAACCAAAAAAGGAGCCGGCTATGACCTCCAATGAATTGATTGACATTTCCGTCGACATCGGTGCGGCACTCTTGGAAAACGGCGCGGAAATTTACCGCGTCGAGGAATCCATTGCGCGCATCTGCTATGCCTATGGCGCAACGGAAACCAATATTTATGCCGTACCAACCGCTATCATCGCCTCATTTGTACGCGGAAATTCTCATCCGGTCACGCGTGTTCTGCGCATTTATCGGCGCGGAACCAATCTGGGACGGCTGGATCAACTGAATACCTTGTGTCGGGAAATTTGCGCAACGTCAATGACCTATGCACAAATCCGAGAACGTCTGGTTTGTATTCTCCACGACAAACCATTTCACCGCTATCATTTGTGTCTTGCCACCGGCGGCATCGGCTTTTTCTTTACGCTGCTGTTTCACGGCTCGATTCCCGAAGCAATATGCAGTCTGTTTACCTGTATTATCCTTTGGGGCATTATGACATTTTTGCAGGCACTGCCTGCCAATCTGCTGTTTACTAACATCATCGGCGGCACATGGGTCGCGGCTTGTGCAGTCATCTGCTGGAAGCTGCATGTGATTGAGACGTATCGCGCAATGATTATCGGTTCCATTATGTTTCTGGTTCCCGGTCTGCCTATGACCAATGCCATCCGCGATTTAATCGCCGGAGACATTATGGCGGGCATCTGCAAATTCACAGAAGCGCTGCTTGTTGCCGTTGGCATTGCCGTCGGCGTGGCGCTCCCGCTGGGTATTTTGGCTATGATAGGAGGATAATATGGCTGCCTTGTTATATGAGAGCATTATCAGTTTGTTCGCCAGTCTTTGTTTCGGTATTTTATTTCAACTGCGCGGGCGAAAGCTCATTTTTGCCGCCATTGGCGGAATGATTAGTTGGTTTTTGTATTTGGGGAGCAGCCTGCTTTTTCCGCATCATGATATTTTGAGTTATTTCATCTCGTCCGTCGGATTTACCTTGTATTCCGAGTGCAGCGCGCGCATGCATCACGCACCGACCAGTATTTTTCTCACCATTTCTCTCATTCCGCTTGTGCCGGGAAACGGCATTTATCAAACGATGTATTATTGTGTGCTCAGCGATACCGCCAAAGCACTCGCTGAGGGCGTCAACACCGTGGCAATTTCCGGTGCTCTTGCGCTCGGTATTGTGGTTGTTTCTTCCGTCTTTCACGCCGTTCGCGTGATTAAACCAAAGCATAGCTTTTTGCTGAGGTAGGAGGTACTCCCATTTTTTCTAACATCCCCAAAAAGCAAAAAAGCAGCCGCCCAACTGCCCATGGATTCTTCCACGAAACAGTTGATTCAGCTGCTAAAAAGTTCACCGGAGATTGCAGATCCGCTTCTGCAATGTCTCACATTTTGAAAGGCAATAGATAGGAATCGCTCCTGTTTGTTCCCAAATGTTCCCACGAACGAAACCTCATTTATTAAGTGGCTTCAAAAGTACCAAAAAAGCCTGATTTCTTGCGAAATCAGGCTTCTAATGGAGCTGCTAGGCAGATTTGAACTGCCGACCTCATCCTTACCAAGGATGCGCTCTACCGACTGAGCTATAGCAGCAAATGAAGATATCTTTCAATCTTCATGCTTATGGCGACCCGGATCGGGCTCGAACCGACGACCTCCAGCGTGACAGGCTGGCGTTCTAACCAACTGAACTACCGGGCCATATGGCAGGGGCAGAAGGGATCGAACCCTCGGCACGCGGTTTTGGAGACCGCTGCTCTACCAGCTGAGCTATAC
>CAMDZY010000192.1 GCA_945910975.1 uncultured Clostridia bacterium
CATCGCAAACCGTGTGCAGCGTGGCGGGCATGATATCCCCACTGATGATGTGCTTCGGCGCTTTTCCGGTCGCTGGTCTGCTGTGGAGCGAATTCTCCCATATTGCGATGAAGCCGAGTTCTATGACAACGATAACGGTTTCGTAAAAGTGGCCGAATACCGCAACGGTGATGTATTGGCAGTTGGCGAATATCGGCCGGAGTGGCTACAGGAATTACAAAGGCAAATTGTCGAAAACCCATAAAACCACATATGAAATGAAGCAAATGCTGTCCATCCGGGCAGCATTTTTGCATTTAAGGAGGCTATTTACAAACATGAAAACAATTGCAATCTGTAATCAAAAAGGCGGCGTTGGGAAAAGCACCAGTGTCTATAACATCGGTGCTGGACTGGCGATGCGTGGCAAAAAGGTCTTACTTGTAGATGTTGACCCGCAAGGAGATTTAACCAAGATGCTGGGGCTTCGTAAGCCCCACGACTTGCCCCTGTCACTGGGAACAGCAATGAACGATGTAATTACAGGTGCATCGTTCGGTGAACACCCAGAAATCCAGCATCATCAAGAAGGGTTTGACTTTGTACCGGGAAATCGTATGCTGTCCTCTATCGAAGTAGGACTTGTGAACGTGTTGAGCAGAGAAACGGTTTTACGGCAATATATTAACGGAGTTAAAAATGCATATGACTATGTGCTGCTGGATTGCCGGCCATCTTTAGGAATGCTTGTCATAAATGCATTGTCTGCATCAGACTATGTCCTGATACCGGTGCAGGCAGACTATTTGGCCGCCGAGGATATGACCGAATTAATCGGTACTGTGCAGAGCATCAAGCGGCAGATCAATCCGGAATTACAGGTCGGCGGTGTATTTCTGACAATGGTCAATGAAACCAATTTCCGCAAAAACACCGTTGCGGCTGTCAAGGAAAATTTTGGAAAATACTTGCCTGTGATGCATACAATCATTCCCGCAACAGTACGTCTGGCAGAAATCAGCACAGCGAACAAGAGCATTTTCAAGCATGAACCAAGAGGAAAGGCCGCAGACGCCTATCGTAGTTTAGTAGAGGAGGTACTCGAAATTGGAGAAGAACAATATAGCAGATTTATTGTCGCTGGATAGTCTGTTTACCACGCAGGCCGAGCGCGATGGAGCCAAGGGTACACTGGCAACCAGCTCCCAGCTGTTAAATATTCCGCTGGATGTTCTCGACCCATGGACGGATGAAAACGGCAACCCGCAGCCGTTCCGTGCGTATACACCGGCGCAGATGGCAGATTTGGCTGAAAATATCCGGCAAAATGGCGTGATTACGGCAATCCGGGTGCGTCCGCGCAATGGGCGCTATCAGATCATTGCCGGACATAACCGCGTGGAAGCGGCAAAAATGGCGGGGCTGTCCGTGATTCCCGCCATTGTGGAGGATTTGGATGATAATCAGGCGGTCATTGTTCTGGTGGATTCCAATTTAAAGCAGCGCGAACGGATTTTGCCTAGTGAAAAGGCGTTTGCCTACGCTGCAAAAGAAACTGCTTAAATGGCCGGAAGCTGTGCGGCTTGTCCGACAAGACCCGACCTATGAACAAAATCTTGTGCTTCGCTGTAGAACATCCGTTGTATTCAACGCCAAACAAATAAGCGGCATCCCGCCGCTGGAAGCCAATCAGACGAATATTGACGCCATCCGGCAGCAACGAGATACGCTGCTGAAAAACATGGAAGTTGGCTATCAGGAGGGCGGCGACAGCGCCTACTATGATGTGCACGCCGACCGTGTTGTGCTGCCACCAGAGAGCACATTTGATGATACCTATTCGTATTTGTGTACATTCCTGCATGAGTGCGGCCATGCCAGCGGTCACGAATCGCGTTTGAATCGGGATTTAAGCGGTGAATTTGGTTCAGAAAGCTATGCAAAAGAAGAACTGCGCGTGGAGATCGCCA
Source organism: uncultured Clostridia bacterium (assembly GCA_945910975.1). GTDB lineage: Bacteria > Bacillota > Clostridia > Oscillospirales > Oscillospiraceae > JAKSPM01. The sequence continues at coordinate 1,950 of CAMDZY010000192.1, forward strand.
GCGCGTTTGCCGCGCAGGAGATTGGCTTGCAGCTTACGGATGCGCAGCTTGAACAGCATATGCAGCGTCATTTGGCGTATGTGCAGAACTGGGCGCAAGCGATAGAGGATGCACCGAATGAACTGTTTGCGGCCATCCGGGACGCCGACCGAATCAGCGATTATCTGATTATGAACGGCGAATTTTTGCCCCAGCAAATGCCCGAACAGGCGATACGGTCGCTTGCAGCAATGCAAGCACCGACACCCGACCTTGCAGCTGAACCTACCGTCACGATCGTCTGGAGTGAGAGCGCAGAGCTTCGCGAGGGGGAAACCATGCCACTTTCCCGCGCCAATGCCCTTTTCGCTTCCCTTGACGAAGCAAGACTTGCAAGCCCCGGCTATGCCAAGACGGAGTTTACCATTGACTTTGTAATGAACGGAACGCCCAACCACTATTCGGGACGGCAGGACTTGGGCGACGGTGACGGGAACCTGATAGACCATATTGAGAAATACCACACTGACTATATAAATAATGAGGATTGGGAAAATTACCTACTGCGAAACAAGGGCAAGGAGGGCTTGGTGGCGGACAAGGAGCGGCGGACTATGCTTCTGCGTGAGTTTGTTCCCTATCTGCAACAACATTGCAACCTGTCTGAACTTGAGCGTACCGCAGGGGAAGCCCTAAAGGTTGGAGATAATCTGCCACCTGCAAAAGCTGCCTACTATACTGCCGTACAAACCTATGCTGCCAAGTGCCGGGGGCTTCTCAATCAGGGAAAATATAACTTGCCGCCCGTTCCGCAGCTTACAGACTTTGATTCAAAATCTCAGCCACAGCCGCAACCGGCGCTGGTGCAGCAGCCCCAAACGCAACAACTGCCCCCACAGCAAATGCAGCCGAACATCGACTTAGAGCCTTAACCTCCCCGGTTAAGGAATTAAGCCCCCGGTTTTAGCACCAAAAAACTGGCTTTTCCGCTAATTTAAAGAGGGGGTTAAGCGCCATTTTGGCGCTTAACCCCCGGAAAACCTTTCCCCCATTGGGGAAAGGCAGGATAAGGCGTGTTCACGCCTATCCCGCACAGCCGAAAAACAAAGTTTTTCGCAAGAAAAGGACGGATTTCAATCGGATTTAAAGTAAAAAACAGAACAAATTTGAAAAATCAACTTGTGTTCAAATTCAAAAATTTTGTGTTCAAAACGGTTCATTTTCAATTGACAGTCTACAAAGAACAATGGTACAATTAAGATATGGAAA
>CAMDZY010000193.1 GCA_945910975.1 uncultured Clostridia bacterium
CATGCCGGACAGGTTGGGCACGCTCACCTGATCCGTCGGCTTTTCCTCACCCATATAGAGGATGACCTCTGAATTGCCCGGTAGCTCCAATCCGCCGGATGGGATCTGCGCTGTAATTGTGTTGCCTGAGCCTTCGATCCGATAGGTCAGGCTCTTTGCAGCCAAAATCTGTGCCGCTTCCTGTTCGGTCTTGCCGGTGACGTTGGGCATGGTGACATTTACATTGCCCACGTCCACATCGGTATAATCCGGCTCGACGCCCAAATAGGGCAAAACGTCCTCAAACACATCGCGTACCGTAGGCGCACCCATCACGCCGCCGGAAATATAATATCCGGATTCCTTTGACGGCGTGTCAAGCGCCACTAGCACAACATACTGCGGGTTGTCCATGGGCGCCACACCGATAAAGGAAACGATTTTATCATCGACCTTGTTGCCCTCTTCGTCATAGGTATCCACCTTTTCGCCGGTACCGGTCTTGCCGCCGATGCGGTAGCCTGCCAGCTTGGCGTTTTTCGCCGTGCCTTCCGTGACGACCGACTCCATCATTTCGCACATTTTCCGGGAGGTCGTTTCGCTGATGGCCTGACGCAGGACAGTGGTGGAATTTTTCTGCACAATGTTTCCATCGGCATCGATGATTTCCGACACCACATACGGCTCAAGCACATAACCGCCGTTGACAATTGCGCTGACTGCGCGCACCAGCTGCATCGGTGTAATGCGGAAGGTCTGGCCAAAGGCCGTGGAGGTCAGATAAGAGCTGCCGTATTTGTCCAAATCGGCAAGCATCTCTTTTTGGTAGAAGTAACCGGACGCCTCACCGGGCAAATCTACACCGGTTTTTTCCGTCAACCCCAGTGCCTCAATATAATTATACAACGTTTCGCCGCCAACCTCAAGTCCTATATGTGCAAAAGCGATATTACATGAATTTTGCAGTGCCTGTGCCAAGGTTTCTGCGCCGTGACCGCTGTGCTGCCAGCAGTCAAGCACCTGCTCACGGAGGGGGATCTTTTCCGAACCGGCACAGTAGTACGTGTTGTTTTCATTGACCGCGCCGGAGTCCAGCGCTGCCGCCATGGTCACCAGCTTAAAGGTGGAGCCAGGCTCATAGCCGTCGGAAACGTTGCGGTTGCGCCATTGCCCAAGCTGCGCATTATTATACGCTTCGTAGTAGGCATTCATGGCGCTTTCATAGTCGTCGGTGCCCTCTTTATATTGCTGCGCATCGAGCTTCATCTGTTGCAGCTGCTCCAATGTGGAGGTGTCATAGATTTCCAGATAATTGTTGGGGTCATACGAGCCAAGCGTGGCCATGCCCAAAATTTCGCCGGTGTTGACGTCCATCACAATGCCAAATGCACCGTTCAGCACATCATATTTTTGAATTGCTGCTTCCATATTCTTTTCCAAAAAATACTGCACCTGCGTGTCTATGGTCAAAACCAAGCTGTCGCCGTCGGAGGCTTCGTAGTATTTTTCATAGGAATAGAGCATTTCGGTTTCGTAATTGCCTTTTGTGGTGACAACCGCACCGGCTGTGCCCTCCAGATAGCCGTTATAGTTGGCTTCCAGCCCCTCGGAACCTTTGTTTTCGCTGTTGGTAAAGCCAATCAGCTGTGCCGCCATTGAGCCAAACGGGTAATAGCGTTTGGAATCGGTTTCCAAATATACGCCACGAATATCATTGTCATTGATGAACTGGCGAATTTGATCCGCCACGTCTTTGGTCTGCTTTCGTGCCACTACCTTATAGCGCATGGAGGTGTCCTGTGCCAGTTCCAGCACGCGTTCTTTTTTTACACCGTCTATGATATTGCTCAGCGTCGTTGCAATCAAATCCACATTTTGTTCATACTTATGCAATTCCAGTGGGTCGATAAACACATTTTCCACGGTAGAGGACGCCGCCATCACATTCATATTTCTATCGTAAATCGTTCCGCGCGATGCACTCACGCTGGTACTGCGCGTCTGGTTGTTGATGGCCTTCGTTTCATAATAGTCATGGTCAACAAGCATCAGCTTCCCCAGCATCCCCACGACCGGAATAAAAATCACAACGCCGAACAAAATCATCATCCAAAATGTCCTGCGCAGAATGGAACGGTCAGATTTTGCCTTTTCTGCGCGGGCGGATTTTTTGTTCGGTTGTTTACGTTTGTTGCGTTTCATGGCTTCACCTGATTTCTGCGGTCTTTTCGCATAATACTCAAAAACATGGGCGGCAATGCTTCTACCGCCCATGCTGTTAGTTCAGTATATGTGCTTGTCTATGGCAGATATTCCATCAAATCCCGGAAGCCATCGCGAATCGCGTGCCATGCCTTTTGAAAAACTGAGCTTTCTTCCACGATCCTGATCTGTGCGGTGTCCCGGTGAGGAACATTGACATAAACCGTCTGGGCGGTAGTTGGTTTTCGCATCCCGTGTGACGTTGCATATACATTGATTTGGTCAAAGTCCACCATACTCTCGTACTGCGAACGCAGGCGGGAATTTTCTTGCGTAGCCACGGCGATTTTCTTGTTGATTTCACCGGTTGCACTTTTTGCCTCGTAAAGGCGCACATATGCCAACACGACCATCAGTACAAGCGCCAGCACCACAACCGCACCCAGTACGGCCAAAGGCTTGACGACCAACTTGGCCTTGACGGTTTTGGTTTCAACGATCGGCTGCTTTTTTTCTTCCGGCAAGCGATGCGGACGCTGCAACTCTCTGGCTGCGCTGGAAGCATCATATTCCGGCAGGATGTAGGTGCCGTTTTTTACATAATAATGCCTTTTTTGTTCTGCCAAAACGGCACATCCTTTCTGTTATAGCTTTTCCGCGATCCGCAGCTTGGCGCTGCGTGCGCGGGGGTTTTCTTCCAATTCTTTTGCACCGGATACGATCGGTTTCCGGCAGACCAGCTTGATCTGCGGCGTTTTACCACACACGCAGACCGGAAATTCCGGCGGGCAGATGCAGCCCTTTGCCGCCTGCTGCATTGCGTTTTTCACAATTCGGTCTTCCAGCGAATGAAAGGTGATCACTGCCAATCTGCCGCCGGGCTTTAGCCTGGGAATGGCGGCCTGCATCATCTCACTGACGGCGTCAAGCTCGTCATTGACCGCAATGCGGATGGCCTGAAAGCTGCGCTTGGCGGGGTGCTGCTTTTCCCGCAGTGCGCTGTGCGGCATTG
>CAMDZY010000194.1 GCA_945910975.1 uncultured Clostridia bacterium
GAATTGCGGATTTTGGCTGATATGGCGCGGCGAATCCATACATACGATTACTGGATTCCGGCGGTGGAACACCAAAAGCGACAGCTTGCGCTTGCCGGACGTACACACGATGAGATTCTGAGTGCGTTGCAATCCCTTACAGGAAAGGCACAGCAAGAATTAAAAAAGCTGATGCAGCAGGCGGCATCGGAAACGCTGCGGACAGATGCGGCGGTTTATCAGGCGGCGGGGCTGGCCGTGCCGACGGTGAAGGACAGCGAGCCGCTCAAACGCCTGCTGAACATCGGCTACAAAGAATTGACCGGTGAATTTAAGAATATTTGCCGGACAACCGCAAAAACCGCCGCCCGCCAGTTGGAACACGCACTCGACGTGGCATGGCTGGAAGTTCAGTCCGGCGCGATCGACGCCAATACTTCTATCCGGAACGTGGTGCAGGAACTGGCGGACAATGGACTACAGGCAATCAAATACCAATCCGGCCGGACGGACAGCCTGGAGGTTGCCGTGCGGTGCGCCGTGGTGACCGGTGTCAATCAGACCTGCGGGAAGATGCAGGAGGAATTGGCAGATGAAATTGGCTGCGATTTGATGGAACTGACTGCACACGCAGGTGCGCGGCCGGAACACGCTGTGTGGCAAGGCAAAATTGTCAGCCGTTCCGGACAGCCGGGATATTTGAGCCTTTCCGATATCGGGTACGGTTCGCCCGGCGGATTTAAGGGCGTCAACTGCCGCCATGACTGGGGACCGTACATTGAAGGCTCCCCGCTTACATGGACAGACGAGGAGCTTGCGAAGCTGAACGAGCCGAAATATGACTACAACGGCAAAAAGCTGACCCGCTATGAAGCCGAACAGCAGCAGCGCGCCAATGAACGGCGCACCCGCAAGTACAAACGAGAATTTGCTGTGTTGGACGCAACCGGACAGGACACCGGCGAGGTTTCCATGCGCCTGAAAAACGCGCAGGCAAAGCAGCGCGACTTCCTAAAGCAGACGGGCTTAAAACGACAGTACGATAGGGAGCAAATCACATTTGCGACACCAAATGTGAAAAATAAATTGACAATGGATTCCATTTCAGGTATACTGAAAAATCATCAGAAACAAACAATAGCAGGTAGGAATGGGGATTCCACATTGAGAACGGTTGGAAAAATAGATATTCAAAAATATAGTTGTGTAACACCGAATATCAGAACTGATGAAGTGATTATTACTGACGAAAGAATTGAACATATTAAAGAAAGACATCCAAGTGATTATGAGAGATTCTGTTCGTATTTCCCTGAAATTATTGCTGACCCGGATTATATTATTGAAGCAAATAAGCCGAACACAGCTGTTGTCCTGAAGAAGGTTAAAAATGCGGATGAACATTTTCAACTTGTTTTGCGTCTCGCTATAAATGATGACCCTGATGGATACAAAAATTCAATCATTACATTCCTGAAAATTGAAGAAAAGCGTTATCAACGGTACGTCCGAACAAAAAAAGTGCTTTACAAACGGGAATAAACGCGCTATAATGTACATAGAGTAAGAAAGGTGTTTTGAGGTGGTCAATTTCGTGGCAGCCACACGCCGATGGTACTGACAGGGAAAACCCGAGAGATGCAGGAGAACGCCACGCCTGCCAAAACACCAACCACCAGCGGAGCCGCGGCAATGCGGCTCTTGCTGTATAAACCACCAATCCGTCACGGGCTGGTGGTTTTTCCGTACCCAAATTGTTGACAGAAGCATGACGCAGCTGCGCCGTGCTTTTTTCATACCCAAATTCGCCTGCCGGGGCGTGAAACCGGCAACCGGCTCGCAGGTCGTGCCTGCGTAATAAAAGCGTACCGGAGAAAGGAACCCAGCATGAAACGAGAATTTTTGAAGAATCTGGACATCGGCGACGGCGCAAAGCTGTCGGACGCAGCCATCGACGCAATTATGGCGGAGTACGGCAAGGCAAAGAACGCCAGTGACCAGACCATTCAAACGCTGACTACGGAGCGCGATGGCCTGCGCGGTCAGCTCAGCGATGCCAACGTTACAATTCAGTCTTACAAGGAAATGGATATCGACGGCATCAAACGCAAAGCCGAGGATTGGGAGCGAAAGTATGACGCGGATACCAAAAAGCTGAAGGCGGATCTGGAAGCGGCGGAATATGGGCATACGGTAAAGGATGCCGCGTCCGGCCTGCAATTCAGCTCTGAGAGCGCAAGACGGGCATTTGTCGCCGATCTGACAGCAAAGAAGCTGCCGGTACAAGACGGCAAGCTGCTTGGCCTTGACGATTTTGTATCCGCCTATAAAGAATCCGACCCCAACGCGTTCGCGCCGGAGGGAAGAACTCCGGTTGTGGTAAGCGGCGGTTCGGGAAGCCCCGCCACCGGCTTTGACGACAGCCTGCGTGCCGCCTTTGGCTTGAGCAGGCAAAAGTAATTTTAACTGAAAGGGAAAATGATTATGGCAAACAGTATTACACTTGCACAGAAATTTGTGCCAATGCTCGATGAGGTCTACAAAATGGCGTCGCTGACGTCCGATCTTGACGGAGCACCGGAGCTTGCCCGACAGGGCGCAAATGTCAATGAATTGATCATCCCCGTGCTGAGTATGCAGGGGCTGGGCGATTACAGCCGCAACGGCGGTTATGTCAACGGAGATGTGACGTTGACCAATGAAACAAGAAAATGCAACTTTGACCGTGGCCGTATGTTCCGCGTGGATATCATGGACAATCTGGAAACGGCGGGTATTGCATTCGGCAGACTGGCGGGCGAATTCATTCGCACCAAGGTTGTGCCGGAACTTGATGCGTTCCGGTTCGCAACCTATGCCGGCCTGACCGGAATCTCCAAAGTTTCCACCGGTGCAACGCTTTCCGACGGCGCTGCCGTCTTGAAGGCGCTGCGCGTGGCAACCGACAAAATGGACGAGGATGAGGTGCCCTCCGAGCAGCGCTATTTGTACATCACGCCTACCTTG
>CAMDZY010000195.1 GCA_945910975.1 uncultured Clostridia bacterium
GCCGGCGCAGGCATCTGCTATCTGCTGGGTGGCGGTTACCGTGCCGTTTCCCACACGGTCGTCAATGCGCTGTCCATTTTGTCCGGCACCATCTGCGATGGAGCTAAGCCCTCCTGCGCTGCCAAAATCAGTGCTGCCGTCGATGCCGGCATCATGGGCTACCGGATGTACCTGCATCACCGCGAGTTCCACTGCGGCGAGGGCATCGTGGCTGCCGGCGTGGATGATACCATTGCCAATGTCGGCGTGCTGGCGTCCAAGGGAATGTTGGAAACCGACCATACCATTTTGGAAATCATGCAGAGCGAGCCGTAACGCACGGGGATTTTCCCCCTTGCAATTTGTGCCGCCCCGCGTTATACTGTCTGTATCAAAATAAGGAGGTATGTCCCATGAAATATGTATGCAATGTGTGCGGCTGGGTCTATGACGAGGACGAAGCCGGCGTAAAGTGGGAAGATTTGCCCGATGACTTCACCTGTGAGCTGTGCGGCGTCGGCAAGGAAGATTTCACCGCTGAAGCATAATTTGGGGAATCGCTGACGGAATCGCGGCTGACGCCTTGGCATACATCTTGCTTGCATCTTTTCCGCCAAACCGCACAAAATCCCCTTGAAATCCGACAGGATTCCCGCGGGAATTTTGCACGGCTTGACGAAAAATCTGACTGCGCAATCTGCACGCCAGATTCCATCAGCGCTTCCCCCAAGCCCCGGCACAGGACACACTGTGCCGGGGACTTTTGCGGAATAAGCAGGTCGAAAAATTGCCACAATATGTTTATAGATTCTTTGGAAAGACGTCATAGTTCCGTAACATCTGCGCGATAGGATAGAATCATCAAATGAAACAAAGGAGTTGACCATGATGGATTGGCAAAACCAATATGGAAATCCCGAAGAATATAATCCGGAAGAACCGGAGATCGAAGAAATTCACCCCGTAACCGATGCGGCCGCACAGCCCACAGCCATCCCGACGCAACAGTCCGACGCACCGGCATACGATGCCGCAACGCCGGTTGAAAATACCGCCTACGCGGCGGCAAGTGCTGCCGCGCAGACGGAGGAGAATGCACCGCAAGAGTTTGCTGCACCCGGCATGACGTTCGCTTCCAATGGCACGTACCATGGCACACCGCAGGCTGCACAGACCTACACCGAACCGTCAAATTATTCCGCGCCCAACACCTACGCGCAGAATCCCACTTATACCACACCGCCGACCTATTCGGCGCCTCCCACTTACACCGCGACTAAACCGCCGAAGCGTACAAAGAAACCAAAGGAAAAGAATCCGCATCTCGGCATCAAGATTGCCTGCATTGCACTGGTTTGTGCCTTGCTTGGCAGCATCGGTGGCGGCGCACTCGTGGGCTATATGCTGCGCGATACCGCTTCCCAGCCGGAGGCCAAGCTGGAAGCACCCAAGACGACGCAGAAAAAACCCACAAACGAAGAATTCCAGACCATGCTGACCACAAATCCGGAGGACGGCTATATGACGCCCGCACAGATTTATGAACAGTACGTCGATTCCGTCGCCGGCATTACCAACGAAGCGACCGTCACCAATTACTACGGCCAGATTTCCTCTACCGCCAGCAGCGGCTCCGGCTTTGTCATCACTGCCGACGGCTATATCGTCAGCAACTACCACGTCATCGAAGGCGCAAACACCCTGACTGTCACGCTGCACAATGGCGAAAGCTATGACGCCGAAGTGGTTGGCTACGATGCAAGCAACGATGTTTCCCTGCTGAAAATTGATGCAACCGGTTTGACCGTTGCACCGCTTGGCGATTCGGATACGCTGTGTGTCGGCGACGCCGTGGCAGCGATCGGCAACCCGCTCGGCGAGCTGGATTTCTCCATGTCGGTCGGCTACATTTCCTCTTTGGATCGTGTCATCAACACCGACGGCAAGCCCATCAATATGCTCCAAACCGACACCGCCATCAACCCCGGCAACTCCGGCGGCCCGCTGTTTGACCTGCACGGCAATGTCATTGGCATTACCACCGCAAAATATTCCGGCTCCACCAATTCCGGCGCCAGCATTGAGGGCATCGGCTTCGCCATCCCCATCAACGATGTGAAGGCGATCGTATCGGATTTGCAGCAATATGGCTATGTAACGGGGCAACCCTATATCGGCATTACGATCAACGAGATCAGCAGCACCTATATGAACTACTACGAATACCCCAGCAGCGCTTGTGTTGATTCCGTTGTTTCCGGCAGTTGTGGCGATGAAGCCGGCTTGCAGCGCGGCGATATCATCACCGGCATTGGCGATTATAAGGTCGCGTCTTATACGGACATGGTTGTTGCGCTGAAAAACTTCTCGGCCGGCGACAGCACCACCATTACGGTTTACCGCAACGAACACAAGGTCGTGCTGGACATCACCTTTGACGAGAAAAAACCGACCGACGAGCAGTCGCAGGGGGAACAACAGCAGCAGCAAGAGCAGCAGATTCCCGGCTTTGATTTCGGCAACTTATTCCCGTAATCGGAAAAATTTCACATTTTACTTGTAAAGCAGCGCAATTTGCGATATACTAAGACCATCAACCGTAGGAGGTGCGTCACATGAATAAAACGCTCAAAATCATCCTTTCCGTAGCGGCCGCAGTCACCGCCGTAGCCGGTGCTGTCGTTCTGGTTGCCCACTTCTGGGATCGCATCACGGCGCTGTGCCCCTGCAAGAAGTCCCACAGCTGCGAGTCCGATTTCGTGGACGATATCCTGGCTGAATAGTCCCATCCCCGCCGCAAGCGCACCTTTCCGCTTGCGGCGGGACAAATTTTTTGAGGAAACGCACAAAATTTGTAAAAACCCCTTGACTTTTTCTGAAAAACGGTTATAATAATTCATGCAATTGCACAGGGGATTTGTGTAACGGTAGCACACCGGACTCTGACTCCGTTTGCGGGGGT
>CAMDZY010000196.1 GCA_945910975.1 uncultured Clostridia bacterium
CTGAACGAAAGCTATAAGGTCGCGCAGGAAGTGCCCTGCGACCTGATTCTCGGCACCGACCCGGACTGTGACCGCGTAGCAATTGCGGTGCCGGTAGACGGCGGCTTCCAAAAGCTGACTGGCAATGAGCTGGGCTGCTTGCTGCTGGATTATATTTTACAGACCCGCTCCGAGCGCGGCGACCTGCCCAAGGGCGCATTTGCCGTGCGCAGCATCGTTTCCTCCGCACTGGCGGATAAGATTTGTGCAAAATACGGCTGCGAAATGCACGCGGTGCTGACCGGCTTCAAGTGGATCGGCGGCGAGATTCTCAGCTATGAGCAGCGCGGCGAGGAGGACAAATTTGTGTTCGGCTTTGAGGAAAGCTGCGGCTACCTCAAGGGAACCTATGCCCGCGACAAGGATGCCGTGGTGGCCTCCATGCTGGTGTGCGAAATGGCAGCATTCTACAAGACAAAGGGCATGAACCTTGTCGATGCCATGAACGCACTTTATAAAGAATATGGCTATTACATGGCAAAGGTGCAGTCCATCGAACTGTCCGGCGCGGATGCAATGGAAAAGGCTGCGGCACTGATGGCAGGCATTCGCTCCAACTGTCCGGAAAACATCGGCGGTTACCCAGTCACAGCCGTTCTGGACTACAAGTCCGGCGCAAGAACGGACACTGCCACAGGTGCTGTCACAGAAATTACGCTCCCGCGCTCCAACGTGGTTGAATTGCAGCTGGGCGAGTCCGGCAAGGTTATCGCCCGCCCCTCCGGCACCGAACCGAAGGTCAAATTCTATTACACCGCCATTGGTGCCTGCGTCAACTGCGCCGGCAAGATCATGTTGAAACTGGTCGAGGGAATGAAGTCGTTTATTCCGGAATAAGACAATCAAAGCGAACCGGGCGTCCTTTCTGGGCGCCCGGTTTTTGTCTGGAAAAATCCGACAGAATGTGTTATACTATGATAAACCCTTTCGGAGGTGAGTCAATGTCAAAGATAAAAAACTACGGATGCGCGTTCGCGAGGGGAAGCCACTATGTGCGGAACAGGCCAGGACGCTGGTGAAGCTGATTTTGCGCACAACAGGAACGCTGGCCACTGCGCTGATGTTGCCATTCACGTTGTATGTGGTACAGGCAGTGCGCTGGATCACGGCGCGCTGAAACACGTTGCAATGGTCGATTTGCGGCCGCAAATCAATACCTGCTTTGCTGTCATGGGGGCGGTATGTATGCTCTATGCGGCGTGGTCGCTCTATCGGCTCATGCCGTTGACGCGGCAACCGATTGTCCTGCGGGATAAGGCGGCAGAACAGTTTGGAGATTTTTTTACCGTCAAAGAGGCGGCAGGGCCGACTCTCCTGTTTGCAATTGCGGCGGTCGGCGTTGGCATTATATTTGCTGTGGCCATTCCGGATCTGCTGATTTCCGAATTTATTCTGCCTGCTGCGGCGCTTGTAGTGCTCACGTTTGGCGTTGGACTTCGCGCGTTGTTCTCGTTTTACTTTCGCTGGATCCTGCTTCGCCGTATCAAGCTGACGGTCGCGGGCGGCAATGAGGAACTGGAACCCAAACCGCGCAAACGGTGGGGGAACGTTCTTTGGGTGCTCTATTGGCTGTTGGTGATCGGGGTGTATTTGGCTGGCAGTTATCTTTTCGGCAGCTTTTTGCTCTACCTCTACATCTCGCTGATTGCCCTGCTGCTGTTTGCCCTGTTTCATACCGCCAACCGCTTCTTCTATAAAAAGACCGGAAAAGTTCGCTTGATGCTGATTTTGCGCAATATTTTGGCGTGCTCCGCCATTGTGCTGGTATGCTATTTGGCGCTGGTTTTCGGAACGTGTATTAACAGCATCTACATTTTTTCATTGGATTTTGAAAATTTCCATCGGTCAACCTGTGAAATTGCATATGATGAATCGACAGGCGTCTATACAATGACGGGTGAAATGACGCCGGATAGTGGGGAACTGCGTATTCTCCAGCTGACCGACATTCACTACGGCAGAAGCGTTACCACAATTCTTTCCGACCGCAAGGCGCTGGATGCTTGCTACGCGATGATTGAAGAGGCACAGCCGGATTTGGTTATCATCACCGGCGACATCGCCTATCCCATTCCGGCGCAGAGCTTTACGTTTAACAACAGCAATCCATTTAAACAAATCGCTAGCTTTATGCGGCAGACAGAGATTCCGTGGATGTTGATATACGGAAATCACGACACGGAAGCAACGGCAACTTGGTCGGGGGAGAAGGCCTCGCGCTATTTTGCGTCCTTGGCAAGGTCGGACAGGAATCTACTGTATGCGGACAAGCAACCGGACATTTACGGCCGGTATAACCAATACATCCGCATTCAGAATCAGGACGGAAGCCTGAACCGCATTTTGTTTTTGATGGACACCAACGACTATACCACCGGCGCTGACGGAACACAGGCCTATGATTCCGTGCATTCGGATCAAATTGCATGGTATGAGGACACGATTCGCACAATTTCTGCTGTGGAGGGGAAAACCGTGCCGTCGTTTGTGTTTATGCACATTCCGATGCCCGCCTATGCCGAAGCATGGGAAGCCTTGCAGGCCGGAACCGCAGAATATCTGTTTGGCGAGAATGCCGAATCCGTCAGCTGCTCGGAAACGGATAACGGGATGTTCGAGCGTATGCTTCGCGAGAAAAGCACGCAGGCTGTTTTTGCCGGGCACGATCATGTGAACAATATGGGCATCAAATATAAAGGAATTGACCTAATCTATTCGAAGTCGATCGACTATATTGCATACCCCGGCATCGCGAAACAAACCAAACAGCGCGGCGCAACGCTGATTCACGTGTATTATGACGGCTACAGTGTGGAACAATTAAGCTATACAAAATAATGGCTCTATAATAAATGTTGGGGTATTCCCGATAGAGCCTATAAGAAAAAAGCAA
>CAMDZY010000197.1 GCA_945910975.1 uncultured Clostridia bacterium
TTTCCCCAACGATTGACAAAGCGCCAAAAGTGGCTGCATCAAACGCAACAGTTTGATGCAGCCACGGGTTTTATGGAGAAAAATGTTTAACGGGAAACGAAGAACATGAGCGTGAACAGAATGCCGATGATCCAAGTGCCGACGCGGATGTCCTTGATTTTGCCGGTAAAGAGCTTGATCAGGATGTAGGACAGCATACCAAAGGCAATGCCATAGGAGATGTTGTAGGTGAACGGCATCATTGCCATGGTGAGGAACGCGGGAACTGCCGTTGCCGGGTCGCTCCATTCGATATCCTTCACGCCGCCGATCATCAAAATGCCAACGTAGATCAGCGCTGCAGCTGTTGCGCAGCTGGGAATCAGCATAGCAACCGGTGCAAGGAACATGGCGATGAAGAACAGCGCCGCCGTAAATACGGAGGACAGGCCGGTTCTGCCGCCCTCTGCCACACCGGCGGAGGATTCGACGAACGTGGTAACGGTGGAGGTGCCGCAGATGGCGCCGAAGCAGGTGGCGCAGGCGTCGGAGAGCATTGCACGATCCATGTTGGGAACGTTGCCCTCTTTGGTCAGCAGACCGCCGCAGGAGCAAGCGCCGTACAGCGTGCCGAGCGTATCGAACATATCCACCATGCAGAAAGCCAACATGGTTGTAAGTAGCGTGATGATAAAGTTGCCGGTGCCGTTTGCTGCAATGTAAGCGGAGAAGTTAAAGCCCTCCGTGAATACCTTGCCGAGCGACATGGAGAAGAAGTCCTTAAAGGGCTGCACAACGCTGGTGGTCAGGTTCGGTGCCACGTTGGCGTCGTAGAAGCCGGTGATCGTGATCAAACCAAGTACATAATAAAGAACTGCAGCGCCCAGGATGCCCCAGAGGACAGCGCCCTTGACCTTTTTCTTGCTCATCGCACCGATGACGATGACGGCAATGACAGTGACCAGAATCGGCATGATTTCTGCCCAGGTTACGCCGCCGTTGAGCACGTTAAAGGAGTGAAGGTCGACCAGGGTAGCCTCGCTGTTGACAACCAGACCGGCATTTTGCAGACCGAGGAATGCAATAAACAGGCCGATGCCGGCAGAGATGGCAGCTTTGACTGCCTTGGGGATGGCTTCAAAGATGATTTTGCGCAGGCCGGTAACCGTCAGCAGGACAAAGACCAAACCGTCGATGAGAACCAGCACCAGCGCGTTGGCATAGGAGAACCCCATGCCGAAGCAGACAGAATAGACGAAGAATGCGTTCAGGCCCATGCCGGAGGCCTGTGCGAGGGGCAAGTTGGCAAGCAAGCCGATCAGCAGCGTGCCAAAGACTGCGGAAATTGCGGTTGCGATGTAGACCGCGCCATAGCTCACACCTTCAAGGTTTGCAAACATCCCCGCATTGACCATCAGGATATATGCCATGGCCATAAACGTGGTGATGCCCGCAACCAGTTCTGTGCGAACCGTGGTTTGGCGCTCTTTTAGACGAAAGAACTTTTCCATTACGGTACCCTCCAATTTAAATCTTCCTAGACATATTTTATGTCTATTCAAAGTATAGCAAAAACATACATCATCTGTCAACTGTTTTTTCGTTTAATTTGATAAATATTTTCAATAAAAAAACAAAAAAATATGCAAAACATCGAATCCGGTCAGATTGCACAGAAAAAGCCGCCGCCCTTTTTGGGGCGACGGCTTGTATGCTTATACAAATCACACAGATCGTCATTTGTGGAAACCCACCGTGCGGGAATTTGCGCGGTGCCACGGACGAAAATGTATCGTTTCGTCAGCGGTTCGCATCAGAAATAGGGATTGGTGGGAACGGTGCCGTTGTTGTACTGTTCTTCGTCGAACGTGCCGTCCCATTCCAGACCGTGGCGGCGGTACATCGTCTTTTTCACGGCGCGGAAGATGTTTTCATAGCCGGTGCAGCGGCACAGGTGGCCGGAGAGCAGCTTGCGCAGCTGCTTGTCGGAATACAACTTGTCGGATTCCAGAATTTCCACGGCGGTCATAATAAAACCGGGGATGCAGAAGCCGCACTGGATTGCCGTTTCATCCACAAATGCCTGCTGGATGTCGGACAATTCCCCGTTGGGGCCGAGCAGGCCTTCCAGCGTACGGACTTTTTTGCCCTCTGCCCACACAGCCAGATAGATGCAGGAGTTGTAGGCTTCGCCGTCGATCAGCACGTTACACGCGCCGCATTCGCCGACCTCACAGCCTTTTTTGACCGATGTCATGCGGAAATCGTTGCGCAGCATATCCGTCAGCGACGCGCGAACGTCCACCATTGTGGCAACGTCCTTGCCATTGAGGTTGAATTTGACCAATTTATATTGCTTTTCCATTACAACTCACCTCCGGCACGTTTGATGGATTCAATCAAGCAGCGCTTTGCCATTTCCACGGCGATATGCTGCCGGAATGCCTTGGATGCACGCCACGAATCGCGGGGGTTGATATCCTCCAGAACGCTGGCAGCGAATGCCTGCACGGTTTCCATGCTGACGGGCTTGCCGTTTGCGGCAGCTTCGGCATGGGGTGCGCGCATCGGAACAGGGCCGGCAACGCCGTAGGCGATTCTGGCGCGAACGATGGTTTTTTTGTCCTCGGACAGTACCACATTGACCGAGCAGCCGGTTGTGGCGATGTCCATCGCGTTACGCATGGCGTATTTGATGTAGTAGCCGTAGCAATTTTCATAGGATTCCTTGGGAATCAAAATAGCGGTCTGAATTTCGCCGTCTTCCACGCGAATATCGACCGTACCTGCGCGCAGGTAGAAGTCCTTGATGGGCAGGTAGCGCTTGCCGTTCTTGCCGGTCAACTCCACAATGGCTTCCCACGCGTGCAGTGTGGACGCAGAGTCAGCGGAGGTCACGCCGTTGCAGGTGTTGCCGCCGATGGTGCCGATGTTGCGGATCTGCGGGC
>CAMDZY010000198.1 GCA_945910975.1 uncultured Clostridia bacterium
GGTCTGTGACAAGGTCGCACTAGTTGGGGAGATAGCGGTGCCCTGTAACCTGCAACCCGCTACAGCAGGGATGAATTCCCGCACCCGGACTTGTTCGGTATCGTCTGACCCTCGTAAGTGGTGTTGAGGGATCGGTCTCACGCAACAGGCTCCCGTGAACCATGTCAGGTGGGGAACCAAGCAGCATTAAGCGGGCTCGTTTGTGTGCCGTGAGGAAGCCGTTCCTGAGCTAACTGCCTGGGTAACGGGTATTGCGCAGGTTCAAATGCGGGTGTGCGATCTTGTCATGGATCGGTTTTGTGCATCTTGCAGCAGGAGGTGAGATTGGATGTATCAGGCTTTGTATCGAAAATACCGCCCACAGACCTTTGACGAGGTGGTGGGGCAACGGAATATCACCGACACACTGAAAACCCAGCTTGTCACCGGCAAGTTGAGCCATGCGTATTTGTTCACCGGCTCCCGCGGCACCGGCAAGACCAGCTGTGCCAAAATTCTGGCAAAGGCGGTCAACTGCCTGCATCCGATCGACGGCAACCCCTGCAATCAATGTGCCGCCTGCCGGAGTATCGATTCCGGCGCTTGTATGGATGTGCTGGAAATCGACGCGGCCTCCAACAACGGTGTGGATAATGTCCGCAGCTTGCGCGATGACGCGGTTTATACGCCGTCTGAGGTGAAAATGCGGGTGTATATCATCGATGAGGTGCATATGCTCTCCATTTCGGCGTTCAACGCCTTGCTGAAAATCATCGAAGAACCGCCGGAGCATCTGCTGTTCATTTTGGCGACCACGGAGTTGCACAAGGTTCCGGTCACCATCCTTTCCCGTTGCCAGCGCTTTGCGTTTCGTCGACTGACGCCGGAGGATATCGCAGGCAGGCTCAATTATGCGGCGTATCAGGAGAATATTTCCATTGACGATGCTGCCCTGCGCCTGCTGGCCAGACTGGCAGACGGTGCATTGCGCGACGGCTTGAGCTTGCTTGACCAGTGCGCGTCTGCTGCACAGGGAAATGTCACGACCGATGCGGTCTATCGCTGCTTGGGTTTGGCAGGAGAGCGGAATACTGCCCAAATGATGCAAGCGTGCGCCCGACACGACAGCAAAGCGGCACTCACGCTGTTTTCCAAGCTGTATGCCGAGGGTAAGGATTTGGCGGCAATGCTCAATGAACTGTCGACCTTGGCACGTGATCTGCTGGTGCTGAAAACTGCGCCGGATGTGGGGAACGGTTTGATTTCCGGGATTTGCACGGATACGGAAATTCAAACGCTTTTGCCGCAGCTGACTGCGGGAGAACTGTTACGAATCACAACGCTGTTGCAGCAGACCACAGCGGGCTTCAATCGCAGCGCAAACCGGAGAATTGATGCCGAGCTGTGCTTGATGCAGCTGTGCGAGCCATCTTTAAATATGGACGTGCAGGCGCTGAACGCCAGACTTTCCCGCTTGGAGGATAAAATTGCCGCCGGGAATTTTACCGTTGCGCTGTCGCCCCAACAGTTTGAGGAGGAAGCACCGCCCCCGCCGGATGATGCCGATGCACCGCCGGTGGAGCAGTCGGCACCGCAGTCGGTGCCCGACGATGGCTTTTGGCAGACCTTGGTGGAAAAGCTCCGCGCAGAACTGAAGCCGCCGGCCAAGGGATTTTTTACCCTCAGCGAAACGGCGCCGGTTCATGGCGCATTGCAGGGCAATCAGGTGACGATGTATGCCGCAAGTGATTTTATTAAACAGATGATCGACAAGCCGGAGGTTCTGCAAATCGTGCGCGAAAAGGCGTCTGCAATCGCAGGTAGACCTGTGCTGGCGCGTGTTGCGCTACAGGGCGAACAGGCCGGAGAAGATAAATTCAAACAGCTGCTGGAATTTGGCAGTGAGCATAGTGATATTATTCATATTAACAGATAAAAGGAGAATAGGAAAATGGCAAAAGGCGGATACCGTGGCAACCCGATGGGTGGCATGAACATGAACATGGTAAAGCAGGCGCAGAAGATGCAACAGGATATGCTGCGGATGCAGGAGGAAATGGAAACCCGCGAATACGATGCAACAGTTGGCGGCGGCATGATCAAGGCTGTGGTCAACGGCAAGCATGAGGTCTTGCGGATGGAAATTTCTCCCGAAGCAGTGGATCCGGATGATGTGGAAATGTTACAGGATATGGTGGTCGCGGCTGTCAACGAAGCGATGCGTAAGGCAGATGCTGAAGCATCTGCCAATATGGCCAAGCTGACCGGCGGTCTGAACCTGAGCGGTTTGTTCTGATGCGTAGTTTTCCGGTTGCGTTGGAACGGTTGACGGAGCAGTTTGCCCGTCTGCCGGGAATTGGAAGCAAGACGGCGCAGCGGCTGGCCTTCCACGTTTTGAGCCTTCCGCTTGAGAGTGCGGAGGAATTTGCCAATGCGATTCTCGATGCCAAAAAGACTGTCCATCTTTGTCCGGTCTGCCAAAATTTGACCGACCGCGAATTATGCCCCATCTGCGATGACGAGCAGCGCGATCACGGTTTGATTTGTGTGGTGGCAGAGGCGAAGGATGTGGTCGCAATGGAACGGGCGCGGGAGTACAATGGCGTATACCATGTGCTGCACGGCGTCATTTCCCCCTTGAGCCATGTAGGGCCGGATGATATCCGCGTACGAGAGCTGCTCAGTCGTGTGGCCGAGGGCAATGTGCGCGAGGTCATCATGGCCACAAACCCCGACACGGAGGGAGAGGCGACCGCCATGTATATTTCCCGGCTGCTTCGTCCGATGGAGATTCGCGTAACGCGTTTGGCGTACGGAATCCCTGTAGGCAGTCAGCTGGAATATGCCGATGAAATTACGCTGCTCCGTGCCTTAGAGGGCAGACGCGAGATCGAATAAAAAATAGTAGAATTTTTCTCTCTGCCGCAAGATGATTTTAGGTCGGTTG
>CAMDZY010000199.1 GCA_945910975.1 uncultured Clostridia bacterium
GGATGCCGCCACGCATCATGGTGCGCGTGGAGCTTCCACCATTACGCAGCAGCTGGTTAAAAACCTGACGCAAGAGGATGAGGTGCGTGTGCAGCGAAAAATCCAGGAGATTTTCCGTGCTTTGGACCTTGAAAAAAAGTTGAGCAAAGAGCAAATCCTTGAACTATATCTCAACAGCGTATATCTTTCGCGTGGGTGTTATGGCGTGCAAGCAGCGTCTTACAAATATTTTAATAAAAGCGTTTCTGAGCTTGGGTTGGAAGAGGCGGCATGTTTGGCGTCGATTATTCAGTCTCCTTCTCGGTATGACCCAATTTCTAATCCCGATAAGAACCAACAGCGTCGGCAGGAAGTTTATAACCGAATGCTTACGGAGGGGGCCATTACGCAGGCTGAGCACGATGCTGTGTACTATAAAGAATTGAGCTTGAATGTGTCCGACGGCGAAACAACACAAACGGCGGAAAAGCCGAATTCTTGGTTTAAAGATGCGTTAATTGACGAGGTGCTTGCGGATTTACAAGAAGAGTACCAGCTGCCCAAGGCAGTTGCCGCCCGTATGCTGTATTCCGAGGGGCTGCAAATTTATACAACGGTCGATCCGCAGTTGCAATCAGATTTAGAAAATATCTATTTAGATTTGTCCGGCAATGTTTATGCATTTCCGGAACGGTTGCAGTCTGCTGCGGTGGTGATGCGACCCAATGGCGAAGTCGTTGCGCTGGTTGGCGGTAGGGGTGAAAAAACAATCTCCCGCGGTTTCAACCGTGCAACCGGAGCATACCGTTCACCGGGTTCTTCGATCAAACCGATCAGTGTATATGCGCCGGCACTGGACCGCGGTTTGATCACGTATGCCACGGCTATAGACGACACCCCGGTGCTGTTTAACGGAGATGACGGGAAAAATCCTTGGCCGAAGAACCTGCCGCGCGGCTACGGCGGGCTGACAACGGTAAACAGTGCCATTGAACGCTCCGTGAACACGGTGGCGGTCCGTGTTTTGCAGATGCTGACGCCGGAAGAGTCTTTCCGGTTTTGCACAGAGCGTGCCGGCCTGACGTCGCTGACCGATCACTATGTCCGTGCTGACGGTTCTACCATGACAGACGTGTCGCTGGCACCGTTGGCGCTGGGTGCCTTGACAAAGGGAGTTACCGTAGAGGACATGGCATCGGCTTATACAATGCTTGCAAATAACGGCATTTATTCGGCTGGGCACCTTTATACAAAGGTGTATGATAAAGACGGAAAGGTTTTGCTTGACAAGACGGGAGAAAGCCAGGTAGCCATCAGTGCGCAGACGGCCAGCATTATGACGAAAATGCTGCAAAATGTTGCCGTCAACGGTACCGGAAAATCCATTACATTGAAAAATAAGATGGACGTCGCTGTAAAAACAGGTACTGCTGAAAACGATGTGGACCGTTGGTGCGTAGGATATACACCGTATTATGTTTGCGCTGTTTGGTCTGGATATGATGAGCCGAAGACGATTGGTACCTCGCGCAACCCATCTACAACTGCGTGGGACGTGATCATGACAAAAATGCATGAGAGGATTCTGCAAAGCGGCGAGGTGAAAAAATTCTCTGTTGCCAGCGGTGTTATTGAGGCGAACTTTTGCCTGGATTCCGGCCAGCTGTGTACGGATGCGTGTATGGCGGATTTGCGCGGCAAACGGGAAAGCCGCGGGTGGTTTACGACGGCAACCGTGCCGCAGGAGGGGTGCCGTACGCATGTTATGGTAGATTGGGATAGTGTCACGCAAGCAGTTGCTTGCAAAGATTGCCCGGCGGAGAATGTTCGCCAGGTAGGTTTGATTCGGGTAACCACACGTGATTTTCCATTGGAGATCACGGTTAGTGACGCGGAATATGTATATCGGCCGTGGCAGCCTGCGGATGGCATAACGGATTCCACAACACTCCCGTTTTTCTTCGCGAATGTACCGCAGGGGCACTATGTTGGTTTAACGGCTTTAACCAACCATTCTGCTTCCTACAACCGCTATTGTATAGAGCACTACGTGGAGCATACCGAAGATCAGACAGAGATGCAGACGCAGGAACAGACGGAGTTGGTAAGCACTACAAGCGAACCGCAGACCGAGCCGCCGGTTACAGAGCCTGTAACAACGGCGGCAGAACCGATGACAACAGAGCCGGAACCTGAGCCAACGCAGACGGCGGAAGATGATACAGATGCCCAAACCAGTGCGGGCGAAGCTGCCTAAGGGGGCGAAATATGGGGCGTGTCAGTTGGAAAGGCAGCGCACTGCTTGCGCCGGTACCGGTTGCATTGGTATGCTGCCGCGACAATGGACGTGAAAATGTATTTACAGTGGGGTGGACGGGGGTTGTTAGCACACATCCGCCGCGCACCTACATTTCCGTGCGTCCGCAGAGGTATTCTTATCAGATGCTACGCAACAGCGGCGTTTTTACAATCAATCTGACGCCGGCTTCTCTTTGGCGTGTGGCAGATTACTGTGGCATGTATACCGGAAGTAAGGTGGACAAATTTTCCAAGCTTTCTTTGCATAAGGAAGAGTCTGATAGTATCGATTGCCCGCGGCTTGCAGATTGCCCTCTGACGCTGGAATGCCGCGTGCGGGAGGTACTTGCGCAGGGAACGCATGACATGTTTTTGGCAGATATTGTGGCGGTCAGTGTAGATGAATCGCTTTTAGACCGCAACGGGCGATTGTGCATGGAACGGGCGAATCTTGCCGCCTATGCACACGGCACTTATTTTTCGCTCGGCAAGCCGCTGGGGCGTTTCGGGGACGCTGCGCATAAGCGGAGAGGCCGCCAGCGGTGATGGGAAAAGGTCGGAGCTATGATATGATTCCCCTTAAGTAGACAAG
>CAMDZY010000200.1 GCA_945910975.1 uncultured Clostridia bacterium
TGCTCTTCGACCATAGATGTGGGGATCTCCGCTTCCATGTTGGCTGCGGCCAGTTCGATCGCGGCATTTTCAAATGCACGGTCAATGCCCGCCTGCTTTTCTTTCAGTGCCTTTTCCTTGAGATCGGCGCGCAGCTCTTCCATCGTGTCAAATTCGGAAACATCTTTTACAAATTCATCATCCTTTTCCGGCACGGTGGTATGCTTGACCTCATGAACCTTTACCTTGAACACCACAGGTGCGCCGGCAAGGGACGCCTCATGATAATCCTCCGGGAACGTCACGTTGATTTCTTTTTCATCGCCGGCCTTCATGCCGACAACCTGTTCCTCGAAACCAGGGATAAACGCGCCGGAGCCAAGCTCCAGTTCATAATTCTCCGCCTTGCCGCCTTCAAAGGGTACACCATCGCGGAAGCCTTCAAAGTCGATGACAGCGGTGTCGCCCACGGCGGCTTCGCGCTCGACCGTTTCGATACGGGCAACGTTCTGTGCCATGCGGTCGATCTCGGCGTCAATCTCCTCTTCGGTCACCTCAGCAGTAGCCTTTTCCACTTCCAGTCCCTTATACTGACCCAGTGTGACCTCCGGATATGTATCGGTTGTAACAGTAAGCGTCAAGACGCCTTCCTCGCTGACATCCATGTCTGCGACGGACGGTACGCCAACCGCCTTGACGCCCTGGTCGAGGACGGCTTCCTTATAGACATCGGGGAAAATTTCCTGCACGGCGTCCTCATAAAACACATCCTTGCCAAACATGGCCTCAATCATCTTGCGCGGTGCCTTGCCCTTGCGGAAGCCGGGCAGCTGGATGCTCTTGCGATTTTTCTGATATGCCTTGTTCAAAGCCTGTTCAAAGACACCCGCTTCGATTTCTACAACAATTTTTGCGCTGTTCTTTTCTTTCTCAACGCTCTTTACATTCATGGTTAAACTCCTCCTATGTGATGGTCGCTTTGCGACCCGCATTTCAAGCCGTATCATTTTATCAGATAAATTGAAAAATGTCCACCTTTTTCTGTGCTAATTTCAAATTGTTTACAAAAAATTGCCAATTTAGTCGCATTCGCAGCAATTATTTGCCCGAAAAGATGCAATATGGATGAAAATTCAGCCAATCGGCAGAGATCATGTGCAGTCGGATGCCCTCATACTCGCCTTGAATTGCCAGCTTGTGGCTGTCGGCGTGAAGGTGACCGTAGTAGCAGTCCGATACGCCGTACTGCCGCAAAAGCGCCAGGATCTCCGGACAATTGTAGCCGCGATATACCGGCGGGTAATGGAGAAAGCACAGCTTTCGCCCCTCCCCTGCTGCTTTCAAAGAGGCTTCCAGCCGCATCAGCTCGCGGCGGAACACCTTGCCATCGTGCGGTGTGTGCCTTTCCTCTTCAAAAAACCACCCGCGCGTGCCGCAAATCGGGATATCCTCATAAAAATAACAGTTATTATTGAGAATCCACATATTTTCAAAGCCGTTATCTTTGCAAAATGCGTAAAACTTTGCAGCTGTTGACCACCAGTAGTCATGATTTCCCTTGAGAATGATTTTCCTGCCGGGAATCGCATTGATAAAGGCAAAATCTTCTCTGGCGCGGCTGATGTCCAGTGCCCATGACAGGTCGCCCGCCAAAACGGTCGTGTCCTCCGGCGTAATAACGGATAAGCCCAGCCGCAGCTTTTCCATGTACCCCTGCCATGCGCCGCCAAAGACATCCATCGGCTTATCTGCGCCCAAAGATAAGTGTAAATCGCCAATTGCATACAAGGCCATAGGTCAATACTCCAAAAAACGCTTTCTTGAATTTGTGATCACCTGCCGTAGATCCTCCTGCAGGCAGAGCACTTCGCAAATCTCTTTTGCCGCGTGCAGCGGGCTTTCGGTGGCCAAAATCACCGTTGGCGTTGCCTCACCAAGCGCAGCGCGGTGTGCCTGCACCGCATAGTAGACCGCCGCCGTGCGGGGATGCAGAATATAATCGGCATCGCGGTAAATATTGCGCATATAAGTGCGCGCCTGCTCCTGCCCGACGCCGATGCAGACCAGCTCCGGGTCTTTCCACGGCATGGAAGAAAACGGGCAGATGATTTTGTGAATCGCTACGCCGCTCTTTTTGGCCTGCAACGCAGCCGACACCCAAAGGGAGGTTGGCGCAGCAATGTTCACCGGTTCTCCCGCCGGGTGCAGTTTCTCTTGATAGAGCCGCTCCACTACGCAGCGGATCACCTCGATATAGCCGCCCGGGATCTCCGAGCCGGTCAGATCCTCCGCGTTGCCGCTTGCTCCGTGCCACAGCTCTGCGACATGGGTCTTGTGATGAAGCGACGCGATGATAATGTTTTCTGTATTCATGCCTGACATTGCTCCAATACCTGTAAAATATTGCGGTAAAAAATTTTTTCTAAGGTTTCTTCGGAATATTTGGTCAGCAAAAATTCCGCAAGCTCCGCATAATTTCCCACGCCGGAGAAGCCCTGCGGCAGTTCGTCACAGCCGTCCAGATCGCCGCCGAGGGCAATATGTTCATCGCCGCACAATTGCAAAAAGTGGTCAATGTGCGCATAAACATCGTCAAATGTTGCACCGTCCGGATGTAAAAAGCCGGCATACAAATTGATGCCCGCTACGCCGCCGGTTCGGCACAGCAAGCGGTACATCTCATCGCTCAAATTGCGGCTGTGTTGGAAATTCGTCCGGCTGTCGGAATGACTTGCCACGATCGGCGCCTGTGTAATATCTAAAATATCGAAAAATGTACGATCGGAGCAATGGCTCACGTCAACGATGATTCCCAATGCCTGCGCGCGACGTACAAATTCGCGCCCTTCGGCAGTCAATCCCCGGTC
>CAMDZY010000201.1 GCA_945910975.1 uncultured Clostridia bacterium
CCTTTCAAAAATTACATTGTCAAACCGCCGTCGACGACGATACATTTGCCTGTGATATACGACGCCTTTTCAGACGCCAGGAATGTGACGACCTGTGCGATCTCCTCCGGCTGACCGAAGCGCCCCATCGGGATAAATTCCATATACTTTTCCTTGAGCAGGTTGCCGGTTTTCTGCGTCATTCGCGTTTCGATGAAGCCGGGAGCCACAGCGTTCACACGAATGTTATGCTTGGCATATTCCTTTGCAGCCGTCTTTGTGAACGCAATGATTGCACCCTTTGAGGCGGAATAGTTGGCCTGCCCCTCCTGTCCGACCACACCACTGGTGGAAGCAATGTTTATGATCGCTCCGCCACGCTTCGCCGCGCACATCAGCCGGAGCGCACCCTGCGTGCAGTGGAAACAGCCGCCAATATTGGTGTTCATCACCGCCTGGAAGTTGTCCTCGCTCATCATCAGCAAATAGCCGTCCTTGGTGATGCCGGAGTTGTTGACAAGAATGTCGATGGTTTTGTACTTCTTTTTGATGGACAAAAACATCTGGTTGACCGCCTTCGCGTCTGCCACATCACACTGCACGGTTTCCCCTGTTCCGCCGCATTCCTCTACCATTTTCAGCGTTTCCAGCGCCCCCTGCTCATTGTTGCAATAATTGATGAGAACCTTCACGCCGTTTTTGGCCAAGTCAACTGCAACCGCCTGACCAATTCCGCCGGAAGCGCCTGTTACCAACGCAATCGCGCCTTCTTTAAACATTGGAGCCACCCTTTCCCAATTTGATAAATTTATTGTACTGCGCAGGATTCGACAGCATCAGCATCGTCTGATGATTGTCAATGCTGCGCATCATGCCGGTCAATACCTTGCCCACGCCGACCTCTGCAAACAGCAGCTCGTCCGTCGATGCGATCACCTTTTTCACGCCCTCTGTCCACAAAACGGGGTGGCAGCACTGGGCAACGATTTCCTGCTTGATCTCCGCAACCGAGGTTGCAAAATCGCCCTTGCAGTTCAGCATCAGCTTGCATTTTGGCTGTGCAAAATCGACCGTTTCCAAAAATTCTCCAAACGTCTGTTCCATCTGCTGCATGAGCGGTGTGTGGAACGCATGGGAAACGCGAATGGGAACCGTGCGCAAAGCGCCTGCCTGCTTGCAGGCAGCCTCCGCCTGCGTTACGGTTTCCGGCTCGCCGCCCATTACGATTTGGTTGGGCGTGTTATGCAGCGCCACCACAAGCCGCTGCCCGGTCGGGTCAACATCCTTGCAGATCTGCTCCACCACAGAAAGCTCCAACCCAATCACCGAGCAGAGCATTCCCGGCCTTGTGACCTGGCTCATCAGCTCCGCCCGCTTCTGTACCACCGAAAACACCTGCTCCACACGCAGACATTCCGCCGCAACCAGCGCGGAAAACTGTCCCAGGCTGTGTCCCATGGCGACATCCGGCTTGATGCCGTCCTGCCGCAGCAGGTTTAAATAGGCCAAGTTCATTGCGGTGACCGCAAGCTGCGTATTTTCCGTTCGTTGCAGCTCCTCCGCACTGGCCGTCAGGCAAAGCTCCTGTACATCTCTGCCGGTCGCTTCTCTGGCCGCTTGAAAAATCGGCGCTGCCGCTTCCATGCGGTTGCCCAATTCCCGCAGCATACCCGGCTTTTGTGTGCCCTGCCCCGGGAACATGAAGCAAAGATTCATAATTTCATTTCCTCCCCGTGCTGTTCAATATAATCCAGCATTGCGTCAAGTATTTCCAAATCCCAGCGGTCCACTGTTGTAAAATTCTCATCGACAATCGCAATTTTCAGGTTTGCCTGAATGACCGGTCGATCAGAGGACGACAAAAACGCAAGCTGTTCAAATTCCAACAGCGGCTTTTGATGGAGAATCAGCGCCGTGGCGATTCGGATATGGTCGGAATCGGTCAGCTGCGGCGTCTGAAACTGCTCGGCATTGGCGCGAACCACCACAAAGTTGCCGATGCTGACCGCACCTGTGCGCCCTGTCTTGGCGCAAAAAACATCCGAAAAGCCATGCATGATATCAAAGCGCGCCATCTCGAAAAACTCAAAAAACTTTGAAAAATGCACTCTATGCTGATAAATGGAGTCTGCGAACCGTGGGGTAATTTCCTTCATGAAATACCGTTTATGCTTTTCGTTTTCATGGATGCGGCTATGTAGTGCCTGCAAATCGTATTCCATCGGCCGCTATCTCCTTTCATCAGCAATTTTAAAAGACCAACTCCGGAACCTTGATCGCCACAAGCTCCTGATCCTTTCGCACGTCCGCACCCTCGCGCACAAGAACATTCTCAACCCGGCCATCGCACGGTGCGGTGATGGCGTTTTCCATCTTCATGGATTCCAGAATCAGAAGAGTCTGTCCTTTTTTGACCTCTTCACCCGCGCGCACCTTGATTGCAACAACCGTTCCGGGCAGCGCTGCCTTCACAACGGAGGCATCCTGTGTTTCTTCTTCAAAATCGAAATCCGGCACATCCAAAATGTTGTCCTCCGGCTCCGGGATCGTTTCCTTGGAAAGGATTCGCGCCTTGGTGTCGTCGATTTCCACAACGTACTTTGTGCCGTTTAGGCTGATATCGTATTTCATTTTCTTTTCCCCCACATTTAACGGTACTGATAAATTCCTTTTATGTCAATATCCTTCACGTCCAAATCATCGAAGCGGGAAATAATTGCATGGAACAGCGCCAGCAA
>CAMDZY010000202.1 GCA_945910975.1 uncultured Clostridia bacterium
CGAGATGGGAGACTCGAACTCCCGGCCTGATGGTCCCAAACCACCCGCGCTACCAGCTGCGCTAATCCCGGATTCGCTTCATGCAATAGTATAGCGCATTTTTGGAAAAAATGCAAGTCCTATTTTCTGCTTCGCTTGGCGGCAAAGCAGCCGGGAATCATTTTTTGAAAAAGCAAAATTCACTATTGACAAAATATAACTACTGGTTATAATATAGTAGTAAGCAAGAGGCGAAACTGCCGTTGCCCATGCGATGCATAGGAATATCGCAGCAGGCAGAACGCTGCAAATACGTATGCATCGGAACGAAAAGAGGAGATGCCATGAATACGCAGTATAAAAAGGGTGTGTTGGAGCTTTGCGTGCTGTCCCTGCTCAAACGGCGTGACTGCTACGGCTATGAGATCGCAGAGCTGCTCTCGCGCAGCATTGAGATTGCGGACGGCACGGTCTATCCGATTTTGCGCAAGCTGAAGGCGGACGGAATGCTCACAACCTACCTGCAAGAAGAAAGCGGCGGGCCGCCGCGGAAATATTATGCCCTAACTGCGCTCGGCCGCGAGGCCTATGCAGCCGACCGTGCGGAATACTTGAAATTTGCGCAGTCAGTACAAACGCTATTGGAGGATGACCATGACGAGGATTGAATTTATGACGCAGCTGTCTCATGAATTGAACAAGCGGAAGCTGCCGGATGCGGTGGAAATTGTCGAGGAATACGAGCAGCATTTTGCGTTTAAGCTGGCGGACGGTTATTCCGAAGCGGAAATTGCCGCCAAGCTGGGAAGTCCTGTGCAGTTGGCTGCGCAGTTTGATGCCGTTCCCGATCCCAAGGTGCGCACCGGACGGCGTGTTCCGGTTGCAATGGGTCTTGGCGTTGCCGATTTGTTTGCCGGAATTTTCTTTGTATTTCTGATTGGATGGGCGCTTGTGATGGCAGCATTTTGCATCGCCTGCGGTGCGGTTTCGGTCTGTCTGTTCGGCGGGCTGAATCCGTTCGGAATTTTGCCGCCCATTCCGTATTGGTGCGGCGCGGTGTATGCCATTTGTCTTGCAGCGCTGTGTGTCCTGGCTGCCTGCGGATGCGTCTATTTTGCCGCGTTTGTTCGCCAACTGTTCCGCTCGTTCGGCAGATTCCAGCATAATGCATGGGCAGCAGCCGGTGGCGGCGCGGTATTGCCGGAGGTTCCCATTGCACCGCTGCTTGCGCCCAAGGTCAAGCGACGCATTCGCACGGTGGCGTTGATTTCGTTGGCGCTGTTTGCCGCTTGCTTTGTGCTGGGCTGGATCGTGTCCGCACTGAGTGCCGGCGCGATTGAATTCTGGCACGCCTGGGGCTGGTTTGGCTACGGTACATAAGGGAGTGATCGAATGTATGGATTAAACGCCGTTGCGCTCATTTTCTTTTGTGGCATAAACATCTTGGCGTACCAGCTGAGCAAGCAACCCATGGTACAAAGCCAGCGGGTTGTGCGGGGTCTGAGCGCGGTTTTGCTGCTTGGCAATTTATTCCGTTACCTGTTTTTCTACCCGGTCGTGTGCAAAACCGTGCAAATCCCGGTGGAATTTTCCACGGTGGCCTACTTCGTGGTGCCAACCGTTCTGCTCACACGCGCCGAGCGTTTGAAAAGCTGGGCGGCTTATTCCGGTTTGATGGCTGGTTTTTTCTATTACATGGCAATGATCGTTGCCGGCGGTACAATTTATCATGCCCAAGCGCCGTTGGATGTCTATATTTCCATGTTCTGCCATGGCGCGATTTACGCTTGCGGCCTTGTTACCATCGCAAGCAGCCGTCTGCGTGAAAAAGATGGAAAAAAACTGCTGTTTGGCGTCGCGCTGGTTGCAGCACGTGCAGCACTCCTGCGTTCGTGGGTCGCGCGCAGCGAGCATCTGCTGATTTACATTTTGCTGGACGGCGCTGCGGTAAAAGCGCTCCTTCCTGCCGCCGCATGGCATTTTGCACTGCCGATTTATTATTTTTGTGTCGCCGTCCTTGTCCTGCTTTCGATAAAGGGCTTCTTCCGCAGCAGCAACGCGCAGTACCGAAAATTTTCCGCCATGCGCGCAGCAAAGTAAATTTTCCTATTTCAGCTCTTCAAAAAAGCCTTGCAGCGTTCGCTTCCTTCGCGGCGACAGGCTGAAATTGGGAATACCGCACCGTTTCTGTGCGGTATTCCCATTTATATTATGTAACGTAGTCAGTCGTAATGACCGCCATATAGCCGGGGTCTTGTTGGCGGATCAATTCTTTCAAACGGCTGTGAATTTCTTCCTCGCGTGGCTTCAGTTCAAACGGCAGCTCCAAGTCGAAGATGACGTTGCTGCGCTTGGAGCCGCGCACCATGCGTACATCGTGTACGCGCAGACGTCTGTCGATTTGCTTCAGGAAATCGGCGATGCATTGGTGCAGACGGTTCAGCTCTGGATCGTCCGTCACGATGGGGTCATAGTGAATGACAAGGCTGATGTTGTGATTCTTTTTGAAATCGCTCTCGATTTCATCGATCAGCTCATGGGCAGTCAGCACATCCTCGCGCTGATCCATCTCTACATGGACGCTGGCAAAACGGCGGCCGGGGCCGTAATCGTGTACGATCAAATCGTGAATACCCAGCACCTTGTCATACTTGCCGATCTCATGGGCGACCATCCTCGAAAGCTCCGGTGAAACCGCTTCGCCGAGCAGCGGAGTAACTGCATCCATCACCAACTG
>CAMDZY010000203.1 GCA_945910975.1 uncultured Clostridia bacterium
ATCATTCTCTGAAAATCCGGCCTGTCAAAGTTCGTTCCAGACCATCCATCGTCGGTTATCGCATCATAATTGATACAATGTAACGATAACACCTGAACTCCCATAACGATGCACCCGCACAGGGTGCAAAAAATGCACACCCCTTATAACGATACCGTGTGCAACGTTACGGGGTAAGACAGAAGGAGCATTCACAGTTTTTGCGTGAATCAATTCCGTGCTGTAGAGGTCTTGCTCTCATAACAAAAAACACCCGGCCGCAGCCGAGTGCCATCATAATCCATATTCCGTTATACCCGTACCTCCGTACCGTCGCGGAAAGTAACCGTGATTTCTTTGTTCCTGCCGACCGTGACGTACTCGACCATGCATCCCCAAAGACCGCTGTCAAATTCGAGAAGGACACCATTCTGTGATTTCAGCATTTTGATAAAGTCCGACAGCCGTTCATCCTGCGCCTGCTTTGCGGAGATGGCGGCTACCACTTCATCGTATCGTGCTTTTGCCGCTTCGTATCGCTGAACCAGCCCGTCGTAGCGTTTCTGGTACTCGTCCTGGTCCTGCGCCACACGGGCATTCTCGGCCACGATATTCTGTGTCATTTCAACAATCACCGACATCTCATCCTCCAGCTTGCGTTTTTCATCCTGCAGGGTGTCGGTTGAGCAGAGCGTCCTGCGGATGGTTTCCGCATTCGCAATGATCTCTTTTTTCTCCGTCACCAGCCGGTTGTATGCCGACACAAATGCCGCTTTGACCTCGTCCTCTGTGACGTGGGAAGTCTGGCATTTTCCACCCTTGTACTTGCGGTTGCAGCGGTAAATGACTTTGCGGTAGCGGTCTGTGGAATGCCAGACCTTCGCGCCGTACCAGCCGCCGCAGTCGGCACATTTTATCTTGTTGGAGAAAATGCTCACGCCGCTGTACCGTTCGCCGCCGCTCGTCCGCCTTGCAAGCTCCGCCTGCACCATATCAAAAACTTCCGGGCTGATGATTGCCTCGTGATTGCCCTCCACATAAAACTGCGGAACTTCGCCCTCGTTCCTTTTCAGCTTTTTCTGCAGAAAATCCACGGTGTAGGTCTTTTGCAAAAGGGCGTCGCCTTTGTATTTCTCGTTTGAAAGAATTCGCCGCACCGTCTGCCGGTTCCACACATCTTTGCCTCCGGGCGTTTTAATGCCGCGGTTCGTCAGTTCCGCCGCGATGGAATGCGGCGTCATGCCCTCCAGGAACAGTTTAAAAATCAGTCGGACAATTTTTGCCTGCTCCGGGTTGACCACAATTTTCCCCGTTTCTTTATCCTTCTCCAGACCAAGAAAGCGGCTGTAGGCAAAGCTGACCTTGCCGTCCGCCATGCGCTTTCTCTGTCCCCAGGTAACGTTTTCGGAAATGGAACGGCTCTCTTCCTGTGCAAGGCTCGACATGATGGTGATGAGCAGCTCGCCCTTGGAATCCAGCGTCCATATATTTTCCTTTTCAAAATAAATCTCGATGCCCTCGTCCTTCAGTTTCCGCACCGTGGTAAGGCTGTCCACGGTGTTTCGGGCAAAGCGGCTCACGCTCTTGGTCACGATGAGGTCAATTTTCCCGGCAAGTGCATCGGCTATCATCGTCTTAAAGCCTTCGCGCTTTTTGGTGTTCGTTGCGCTGATTCCTTCGTCCGTGTAGATGGAAACAAATTCCCAATCGTCACAGCTTTTGATGTAGCGGGTGTAATAATCCACCTGTGCTTCATAGCTGCTCTGTTGGTCCTCATGGTCCGTGCTGACCCGGGCGTAAGCGGCAACCCTGCGCTTTTTCTTGCTGGACAGGGGCGCCGCCGTATACCTGCTCTTGGTGGCAGGAATGGTTATCACGTTCTTCGCCATTTTGCTGTCCTCCCTCCGAAAAAGCGGTACACAAGGTTGCCGTCCGCAAGGACGGTGATTTCTTCTATTTGCTCGGTGAATGTCCGCTCGTCAAACGCATCCAATCCAAGTATGTGCACGGAAATCTGCCGCAGCTGAAAATCGGTATAATTGACGCTGTCACAGGGCGATACTTTGTTCCTCTTGCCGATACAGTACCAGTACACCCATCTGTTTGCCGAATTGACCCGGTGATAGGTTTTTCCGCACTTGGCGCATCGGATTTTTCCTTGAAACGCATCGGTCAGCGTTACGGTATGCCTGGTATCATTCAGATGAAGGTTTTTCCACCTTTTTGTTTCGCCGCCGACAAGGTAAAACTCCACATCGCCGTTCTCCAAAACAACGATGTCCTTGACCCGGCTCTCGAAAACCTCCTCTTCAAAAGCATCCAGATCCAGGATTTCAGCACAGATGTTTTTGAGTTCTTCCTCACTGAAATTTACGCTGGAGCAGGTTGTGCCGGCTTCTTTTTTGCTTCGGCAAATCCAATGCACATAGGTCCTGCCTTTCACGATTCCTTTCTTTCGGGCATAATTCGCGCCACAGATGCCGCAGTGGATTTTTGCGGTGAAGCAGTAGGTAGGATTGATGAGGGAAGCTCTGCGCTTCATTTCTGCCTTGACTTTGGCGTAAGTTTCGCGGTCGATAATTGCCTCGTGGCAGTCGGTCATGTAATACTGCGGCAGTTCTCCGTGATTTTTCACCTTGTTTTTTTGAATCGGGTCGGCTAAGTGGAGTCCCTAAAACCTTTGATGTAACAATAAGGCACCCAGCATTAAATTTATGCCGGGTGCCT
>CAMDZY010000204.1 GCA_945910975.1 uncultured Clostridia bacterium
TTCTTTTTCTACATCATAAGGCTATTCTTCGCAAAAGTCAATAGGAAATTCGTGAATTTTTTGTTAAAACGCATCAATCAGACCGTAATGCAGCAGTGCATGATAAATACCGTCATCCTCGCAGTCGGATGTAACATAGTCGGCGATCTGCTTTACGCTTTGCGCCGCGTTGCCCATGGCCACACCAACGTGGGCAAGGTTCAGCATTTCTATGTCGTTTTCACCGTCGCCGAATGCCATAATTTCCGTCTGTGCAATGCCATAGCGGCGCATCACCTCGCATATGGCAGCGGCCTTGCCGCCGACCTTTGGCATGATATCGCCGCCCAGTGGAAACCATGATGCCGTTTTGCAGTTTCGGGTCACTTGCAGGGGAAATTTGTGCAGCTCCTCCGGCGTCAGGAAGGGGACAATTTTATAAATGGGATGCTCGGTTGCCCGGCGGATATCCTCCACGGGCGGAATGGGGGTATGAATAAAACGCATGGCCTCGCGGGTGCGGTCATTTTCAAGGTTGATGTAGATGCGGTCTGCCTCGGTAAGCCAGATGCTGTAGCCCATTTCCTGCGCCTGCTGCACCACGGCAGCCACATCCGTTGGGTCGATCGGCGCATCATAAAATACGGTGTCACCGCGGTAGCAGTATTGCCCGTTATTGGACAAAATGCCGTCAAATTCCACACCCTCCAACATATCCATATCATCAATCTCCGGGCGGGAACGGCCAGTTGCAACAAAGCACAATGTGCCCCGCTTCCGCAGCTGACGGATGGCGTTTGGGGTAGACGACGCCATTTTTCCGGTCTTTAATGACACCAGCGTGCCGTCAATGTCGAAAAAAACTGCTTTCATTGCTATCTCCTTTCAAAGAAATACAGGCCATCCGGATTTTCCGTTGAGATGGCCTGCATTTGTTCCCTACATATTATATACAGAGCAGTGCAACGTTGTTTTCATCCGCCGAGAGCTTCATCTGTGAAATCTGCGTTTCGTAGTTATCGATGATTTTGCCTGCAATGGGATCCTCCACGTCCTTTTGAATGGTACGGCGGAGGTTTCTTGCGCCATAGGTGACGGAGTATGCCTTTTTCACCAAATAGTCAATCAGGCTGTCCTCCCAAGTCAGATTGATTTCGCGGTCAGCCAGTGCATCCTTCAGCTCGCCCAGCATAATGCCGGCAATTGCGCGGAAGTTCTCCTCCGACAGGCGGTTGAAACAGATCACCTCGTCCACGCGATTGATGAACTCCGGACGCAGGAATTCGGACAGCGCCTTCATAGCCTTGTCGCGGCTCTGTTCGGAAACACTGCGGCCAAAACCAACGGAGCCATCCTTGCGGTCGGAGCCAGCATTGGAGGTCATGACAATAATCGTGTTTTCAAAATTGGCCACTCTGCCATGCGCATCCGTAATGCGTCCGTCATCAAGAATTTGCAGCAGGATGTTCAGCACATCCGGGTGCGCTTTTTCCAGTTCATCGAACAAAATCACTGCATACGGCTTGCGGCGGATTTTCTCCGTCAACTGCCCTGCTTCGTCATAGCCCACATAGCCGGGAGGCGAGCCGATCAGCTTGGAAACCGAATGCTTTTCCATATATTCCGACATATCCAGACGAATCAACGAATCGACGGAATCAAACATATCCTCTGCCAGACATTTTACCAGCTCCGTCTTGCCCACGCCGGTGGGGCCGACAAAGATAAACGAAACCGGGCGGCGTTTGGGGGAAATGCCGACACGGTGACGGCGAATCGCAGACGCCACAGCGGAAATGGCCGCATCCTGTCCCACAATGCGCCTTTTTAACCGCGTTTCCAGATTGCGCAGCTGGTCATATTCCTGCGCCTGTACTTTACTGGCGGGGATTTTTGTCCAAAGCTCAATCACACGTGCCAGACTTTCGATGGTCAGTGGGGGCGCAGGGAGCGCCTCGAGCTTTCCGATTTCGCCGTCCAGTTGGCAAATGCGGCTGCGCAGCTTTGCCATGCGTTCAAAATCCTCATGTTCGGTATCCTCGGTGAGCATTTTCAATTCCAGTTGATAATCATCGCGTTCCTTTTTCGCTTCTGCCAACTTTGCGATCTGCTCGCTGCGCAGGTTTACATCAGAGCAGGCTTCATCGATCAGGTCGATTGCCTTGTCGGGCAGGAAGCGGTCAGTAATATAGCGCTCGGAGAGCAATACCGCCTGACGCGCAATTTCCGGCGAGATATGCACGCCGTGGTATTGTTCATAATAGCGGGAAATCCCGCGCACAATGGCGGTGGCCTCCTCAATTGTCGGCTCTGCGACCGTAACCGGCTGGAACCGGCGTTCAAGTGCCGCATCCTTTTCGATGTGCTTGCGGTACTCGGCAAACGTAGTGGCGCCAATGACCTGAATTTCGCCGCGTGAAAGTGCAGGTTTGAGGATGTTTGCGGCATTCATGGAGCCTTCGGCATCTCCCGCGCCAACCAGATTGTGCACCTCGTCAATGACCAGAATAATATTGCCGCAGGCTTTGACTTCGGCAATCAGGCTTTTCATGCGGCTTTCAAACTGCCCGCGGAACTGCGTCCCGGCAACGAGAGCAGTCAAATCCAGAAGATAGACCTCTTTATCCTTCAGCTTGTAGGGAACCTCTCCGGCCACGATCTTCTGCGCCAGCCCCTCGGCGATGGCAGTTTTGCCGACACCGGGTTCACCGATCAGGCAG
>CAMDZY010000205.1 GCA_945910975.1 uncultured Clostridia bacterium
CGCCATTACATAAAAAATCCCACTGCTGATAAGCAGTACTGTCCAACGGTACTGCTTCGATACACAATAATAAGCCAGCACGGTTATGCCGACAAATACAAAAAACGCAAACGATACAAACGACATAGCTTATTCTTCCTGTAGGCGGCAAATCATGGCATAGATTGCCTTTGCACTGTTAAAATTCTCCGCCACCAAATCTGCCGCAGAAA
This sequence comes from uncultured Clostridia bacterium, assembly GCA_945910975.1. Lineage (GTDB taxonomy): Bacteria > Bacillota > Clostridia > Oscillospirales > Oscillospiraceae > JAKSPM01. The sequence goes on from CAMDZY010000205.1 coordinate 213, forward strand.
TTTCCACGTCAAATTCGTCATTCACATCGCCGACAATGCTGATGATGTCAAAGGAATTGAGAATTTTTCCGTCAATCAGTTGGGTTTCGTTTTCAAAATCAACGTCAGGCCGAATGTCCGACAAAATTTCAAGTAATTCTTCCATGTAATATTCCTCACATTCTATTTTGTTTCAGCGCCACGCGGTCAATTTTTCCGTTTGCGTTGTGCGGAAGCTGTTGCAGTACAATCACTTTGGATGGCACCATATAATCCGTCAAGCATTGGCGCAGTGCAAGCTGGATTTCTTTTGCTGTCGCTGTCGATTGGGCGTATAGGAGAATTTTTTGCCGCTTTGCATCATACACGCAGCAGCATTCCGACACCTCCGGCAATGCAGCAGCCGCCGTTTCAATCTCGCCCAGTTCGATTCGGTGCCCCATGTGCTTGATTTGAAAATCAGAGCGTGCCGCAAAGACGAGATTTCCCTGTGCATCATAACGGGCCAAGTCGCCGGTTTTCAAATACCGCCGCGGTGAATTTTCTCCGAGGGTCAAGGTTGGAAAGGTCGCGCTTGTCTTTTCCGCATTGCCAAAATACGCTTCCGCCAAGGCATCCGATGCAACGTAAATTTCACCCAGCATGTCCGATTGGCGGATAACCTCTCCGTCTTTTGCCAGAACCACATGGCAATTCGGCAGCGCCTTACCAATCGGCAAGCTGTCCGAGTCTGCATAGGTGCCTGTTACGCGGAAATAGCAGCAAACGCCGGCAATTTCGGAGGAGCCGTATAGGTTTACATAATCCAAATCCGGACAACTTGCACGCCAGCGGTTGAGCTGCTTCATGGGAAAAACCTCCCCCACAAACATCACCCGCCGCAAGGTCGTTGGCATGACGGTTTGGAATGTCTGGAACTGCGAAATCATCGACAGCGCTGACGGAACCCAGCTGATCACGGTAACGGATTTTTCATTCAAATATTCCACCAGCCGAACCGGTGACAAGAACAGTGCGCGCGGAATGATCTCCAACCGGCAGCCCGCCGCCAGCATCATATAAAGATCCTTGGCAGACGCATCGAAGAAAAACGGCGTCTGGTTTCCGATGACATCGTTCGGAGCATAATCAAAGGTTTGCATGTAGGCGCGCATAAAGCTCAACACGGCGCCGTGCGTTTTCACAATTCCCTTCGGTTGACCGGTGGAGCCGGAAGTATAAATCAAATACAGCGGCATCTCGGCAGATACATCCGGCAACGGCACGGTTTCCTGCGGAAGGCTGCAACCTTCCATGGCCACAGCCTGCAAATGCTTCTCGCAAAGCACCTGCGCATCCGAATCGCTCCAAGTCAAAACGCATGGCATTTGACAGTCCTGTGCAATTTTTTGCAGCTTCTCCGTCGGCATATCTATATTTAGCGGAACATAGCACCCGCCGGCATAGGCAATGGCCAAAAACAGCACCGGCGTATTGACAGACTGCACCGCCGCCACACCGATTCGCCGCCCGGACAGCCCTTTCTGCACCAGCCAGCCGCCAATGCTGCGCGAGCGTGACAACAATTGTGAAAAAGTCAGTTGCGCATCCTCCTGTGCCAGTGCCACCGAATGCGGGTACAGCGCGGCAGTTTGTTCCAACACTTCCAGTACACTGTGTGTCATAGCTTCCTCCAACTCACCCGTGCAAAACGGGCTTCCGTTTCGACATTATAATCCTAATTATTATTATAGCACCGGGTAAAATGGTTGTCAAGCGGAATAATCCTATCCCCGCTTCCACTTTACGCCGCCGGGGATATCCGTAATTTCGATGCCTTTTGCCTTGAGTTCATCGCGAATCCGGTCAGCCTCCGCCCAGTTTTTGGCTTTTTTTGCTTCGGCACGCGCCTTCACCAAGGCATCAATTTCCGCGTCGCCCTCGCCTTCGATGACAAAGCCTGCGTGTGTTTCGGTCTGTTTGGGTTGACTTGCTTGCAGTGCTTTCGCCTTTTTCAGCAGATCCAGTCCCAAAACGCGGTCAAAATCATCAATCGCGGCCAGCTTTGTCGTTGCATTTGTTTTGTATTTTAATGCATCATAAATTGCAGTGATTGCCAAGGAAGTGTTCAGGTCGTTGTCGAGTGCCTTGGTAAATTTTGCCTTTAGCTGTGCAAACGCTTCCTCGTCCACGGTTTCCTTGTCGGACGGCTGTAGGGCGGCAATTTTGGCAATCAGTTTTTGATAGGTCACAACAGCGTTGTCCAAGTTTTCATAGGTGAAGACCAGATTGCGACGATAGTGGCTTTGCAGGCAGAACAGGCGGTAGGCCAGCGGGTCATAGCCCTTGGATTCCAGCAGGGAAACCGTCAGAAATTCCCCCTTGGACTTTGACATTTTGCCGTCATTGGTATTCAAATGCAGCACATGGAACCAATAATTGCACCATTTGTGGCCCAGATAGGCCTCGGACTGGGCAATTTCATTG
>CAMDZY010000206.1 GCA_945910975.1 uncultured Clostridia bacterium
GCGGTGCGCTCGGCGCAGTTGGTGGGGCCATAGGCGGCGTTTTCGATGTTGCAGCCTTGGTAGACCTTGCCCTCTTTGGTCAGCAGCGCAGCGCCGACGGCATAGCCGGAGTAGGGTACATACGCGTGGGTCCTGGCCTCCTTGGCCAGCGCAATCAATTCAAGTTCGGTCATCTTTGGCGCCTCCTTACAGAATTTCGGATGCGAAGCTCTTGCCCTCAGTTTCCAGCTTGACGCCTAACAAATCGCAAATCGTTGCCGCAATATTGCCAAAGCAGGTTCTGGTGCCCAGATTCACCGGCTTGACACCCTTGCCCAGCACCAGCAGCGGCACATACTCGCGGGTATGGTCGGTGGTGGCGGTGTAGGCGGGGTCGCAGCCATGGTCGGCAGTGATCATGACGAGGTCATCATCGCCCATTTTTTCCATGAACTTTGCCAGCCAGCCGTCAAATTCCGTCAATGCTTCGGCGTAGCCGTCGATATTTCTGCGGTGACCGTAGAGCATATCGAAGTCGACCAGGTTGATGAAGCACAGGCCGTGGAAGTCCTTATCGGCATATTCCATCGTCTTGTTCATGCCATCGGTGTTGCCCTTGGTGTAGACATGCTCGGTGGTGCCGCGTCCGGCGAAGATATCAAAAATCTTGCCGACGGCGATGGAATCCAGACCCGCAGCCTTGACAGCGTCGAGCATGGTTTCCTTGGGCGGTTCCAGCGAGAAGTCGTGGCGGTTGGAGGTGCGGGTGTAGTTGCCGCTGGTGCCGATGAACGGTCTTGCAATCACGCGGCCGACGCCGTGCTTGCCCTGCAAAATTTTGCGGGCGATGCGGCAATATTCATAGAGCTGCTCGGGCGGGACAACGTCCTCATGCGCAGCGATCTGGAATACGGAGTCAGCAGAGGTATAGACGATCAAATCGCCGGTGCGCACGTGCTCATCGCCGTATTCATTGATGACAGCCGTGCCGGACCACGGAGCGTTTGCCAGAACGCCGCGACCGGTTGCCTCGCGGAACGGCTTTAAAACCTCTTCCGGGAAGCCATTGGGGTATGTAGGCAGGGGATCCGGGGACACGATGCCGGCAATTTCCCAGTGACCAATGGTGGTGTCCTTGCCCATGGAGGACTCTTGCAGCTTGCCGTATGCACCCTTCGGGGCATCGACTGCGCCCAAGAAATCCAGGCCGTCAATGTTGCCGATGCCATACTCGCGCATGGTGGGAATGTTCAACTTGCTGGACGTGGCGCAGCTTTTGAGCGTATGCACGCCAAAATCGCCGAATTTTGCAGCATCGGGCATTTCCCCGGCGCCGCAGGAGTCCAGCACAAACAAAAATACACGTTTCATTACAATTCTCCTTTTCACACCCGCTGGCGCGAGTGTATTACTTTTCCAGCTTCACGGCGGTTTCCAGCGCGACCTGCATCATTTCACGGAAACCGGTCTGGCGTTCTTCCGCACTGAGGAATTCGTTGCGCACGAGCTGGTCGGACACGGTGCAGATGCACAGGGCATTGCGGTGATAGCGCGCAGCGTTCATATACAGGGCAGCGGATTCCATTTCAATGGCCATGATGCCCATCTTTTTCCAGTTGGTCTTGATGTCCAGCGCTTCGGGCACGCCCTCATCGTCGCCGTAGAAGGAGTCGGAGGACAAAATGTTGCCCACGTGATAAGTAGCGCCAAGCTCTTCGGCAGACTGGATGGCTGCGCGGAGCATTTCATACGAGCAGATGGGCGCAAACGTGCCGCCCAGATGGAATTGGCTTGCCCAATTGGAATCGGTGCTGGCACCCATGGCCATGACGATATCCTTGAGGTTGATATCGGGCTGGATCGCGCCGGCCGAGCCGATACGCATGATATTCTGCACGCCGTAAGCGTTGTAGAGTTCATGCGAATAGATGCCGATGGAGGGCATACCCATGCCGGAGGCCATGACGGAAACCTTCACACCCTTATAGGTGCCGGTATAGCCCTGTACGCCACGGACGTTGTTGACGAGCTTGGGGTTTTCCAGGAAATTTTCTGCGATATACTTGGAACGAAGCGGATCGCCGGGCATCAGAACGGTCTGACCAAAATCCTCCGGCGTAGCTTTAATGTGAGGAGTGGGATAATTCATAAGGGATATCTCCTTTCGTGATAAACAAATTCGCGATATATCCAGGGTATGCGCCGCAGCGCACCCGAGATTTCAACTATTTTACTTTTGTATGCTCACGGATGTTTCGAATCCAGCATTTGTGACACATGGCAGTGTAGCTGTCGTTGCCGCCCAACAGGAGCTGTGCGCCCTCGGTGGTGACATAGCCCTCGCTGTCGATACGGGCGTTGACGGTTGCCTTGGAGCCGCAGTCGCACATGGTTTTGATCTCCGTGATGGAGTCCGCCAGCTCAAACAGGCGCTTACTGCCGGAGAACAAATGTCCCTGGAAATCGGTGCGCAGGCCGAAGCACAGAACGGGAATATTTTCAAAATCCACCAAATCCCGCAGCTGGTCGATCTGTTCCTCCGTTAAAAACTGGCATTCGTCCACCAAAATCACGTTGACCTTTTCGCGCTGCGCGTAGACCTCGCGGATATCCTTCTCGGGTGCGAT
>CAMDZY010000207.1 GCA_945910975.1 uncultured Clostridia bacterium
AAAAAAGGATAAGCAAGTTCAAACACGGAGGAATTTTCATGCAACCCAAACATTGCTTCTCCCTGCTGCACGATGCGCAGGATATTCCGGTCTGCTGCCGCTGTGTCCATTGCGGCGGCGAGATTTACCGCGATGGCAGCGAGTTTTGCCGATGGCGTGTGTGTTGGTTCTGCCGCAACCGCAATAGGGAGCTGCCGCAATGACATTGGCAGAGATGTCAAAGGAGTACCACCAGTCAGCCAGACAGCTTCGCATTCGCCTGCGAGAGCTTCGGCAGATGCTTCCAACAGCTGCGCCGCAGTACCGTGCCGTACTGCGCCACCGGATTTATACGCTGACGGTTATGCAGCATCAGATGTACGAGCTGGAACATCTGACCGCACACTACTACGAGAGGGGGTTTTACCGTGACCGAAAATACACGCTTTAACACCGGTATGACTGCATCGGCCCTACGGGAGCGAGACGCTGTGGCGTTGCGCATCTTGCGCAATGAGCTGACGCCCCGCCAGCAGCAGGTATTGACCGACTATTATTTGGGTAACCAAAATATGGCAGAATTGGCGCGTCGCTACGGCGTAGCGCCCTCGACGGTCTGGCGCACGCTGCGCCGTGCAGAATCCAAATTTTACCGTTTCCTGCAATACCACGCCCAATAATTAAACAATCCCCGAAGCGTTGGCGGTTTAAACCGTTGCGCTTCGGGGTATTCTTTTTAAGCAGTCAATACGTGGAAACCAAAAACAAGGATGGACACCACGGCTGCCGCAATCACAACGCCAATGGCAATGGCCGGAAACGCTTTTTTCATCCGAAGATTCATCATGGCCGCCACCAGCGCACCTGTCCATGCGCCCGTGCCGGGTAGAGGGATCGCAACCAGCAACACAAGCCCCCAAAATTCGTACCGGTGTACTACTTCTGCCTTTTGATCGGCGCGCTTCTCCAATCGGGTGACCAGACGGTCTAACTTGCCGCTCTTTCCACGCAGCCATGCGAATATCTTGCGTATAAACAAAATAATAAACGGCACGGGAACCAAGTTCCCGATAATCGACACAAGAATCGACACCGGCAGGCCAAGCCCTGCGCCCACGCCATAGGGAATTGCCGCCCGCAGCTCCAGCACCGGAACCATAGCGGTTGCAAATGTGATTAGAATTTTTCCAAAATATGTACCCCAAAAATTCACAGGCTTTTCCTCCAGTTGTTGTGACCGCTGTGAAAATTATTATACCTCTTATTTTCACATTATGCAACTAACTTTTCTCAAATCCGGCCATTTGCAGGAAAATTCACAATTTAGTCATATACATCCGCGTATAATCTGTTACAATAGTGTATATTCGTGTGCCAACGCACAAAAACAGGAGTGATTCCATGAAAAATCTTCGCCAAAGCTGGGCGCGCTTTGAGCTGCGCAACCGTGATAAAGGTATCCCCAATTTAATGCTGTGGCTTGGCGGCATCAAGCTGGTTGTCTTTTTGCTTATGCAAATGGATCGCAGCGGAATGTTGTTTGCTGCCCTGTGCTTCTCACCGCCGCTGATTTTAAAGGGGCAGATTTGGCGGCTGATCTCCTACCTTCTCCTGCCAGACAGCAGTGGCATCTTGGGTTTTGCATTATCGTTGCTTTTCTACTACTTTGTCGGCAGATCGTTGGAAGCATCCATGGGTCGGTTCCGGTTCAATCTGTTCTACTTTGCCAATGCACTCATTTTGTCCCTGTTGGGTGTGATCATTGGCTTGGTCGCGCATTGGGTCTATCTTCCGATGTCGCTGTTTGCGGATTTCTCTTTGCTCTTTGCACTGGCTACGGTCAGTCCCGATAGCAGCATTTACCTGTTTTACGTCATCCCCATTCGGATGAAATATTTTACATGGCTGGAAACGCTGTATATTCTTTCCTATCTGTTCAGTCAGTCCTTCCCCATCAATCTGCTTGCGCCGCTGTCGCTGGTTCCGTATTTCCTGTTTTTTGGAAAAAACTGTGTGTATCTTCTGCCTGACGCGCTGCAAATTCGCATTCGCCGCGGCAGACCCAAAAAACCGCCGAAGCCGAAGCCCAGTCCCAATTGGGCAAGCAAATACCAAAGCAAGGACGGCCAAAAGCCCTACCACCACAAATGCACCGTCTGCGGCAAAACCGACACGGAATACCCAGATCTGGAATTCCGCTATTGCTCGCGCTGCAACGGATATTATTGCTATTGCAGCGAACACATCAATAACCACATGCATATCCAGTGATTCCCGAAAAACTGAAACGCGCCCACAAGGTTGAACGACATTCATCGTCCCTTGTGGGCGCAGCCTTCTTTTCGCAGCCGTTTTGCCAATGAGCCCGACTGCCTTTGATGCTTTCCATGTAGGTCAATCCCTCCGTGGCACCCATATGCGCGCAAATGCCGCAAGAATGATCGCATTTGATTCGCCGCTACGGCGGCGAACTCTGCGAGGCTTTTGGGCAAACTGAAGCCCCCGGCCGGTGGCCGGGGGCTGTTGTTATTTGGGGTCGCGCAAATCAGTTCCGTTGCGCGCAGGTTCCTTTTACTTATTCTGCGTCGTCCAATCTGGTGCAGAAGCGGTAGAGGAGGGATGCGCA
>CAMDZY010000208.1 GCA_945910975.1 uncultured Clostridia bacterium
AAATTCTTCTTGACAAATCACGCGGCCTGCATATAATGAACATATGAACAGATGAGCATATATTAAAACAACGGAGGTGGTCATTTGGATACAGAAAAGAATTTTATCGATGAATTTGACGAAGATCAACTCTTTGAGATGGCGGAACTGTTCAAGGTGTTCGGCGACTCGACGCGGATCAAAATCCTCTACGTTTTGTTTGAGGGGGAAATGATGGTTTCGGAAATCTGCGAGGCCGTGGAAATGGGACAGTCGGCAATTTCACATCAGCTGCGTTTGCTGAAGCAGCACAAGCTGGTACGCTGCCGCCGGGAGGGGAAGGCCATGTATTACTCCTTGGCGGACGATCATGTGAAGACCATTATCGGCATGGCAAAAGAACACTTGGAAGAATAAACGGAGGGAATATCATGAAAAAGACATACAAACTGCGGGATTTGGATTGCGCAAACTGCGCGGCAAAAATGGAACGGAGCATCAATAAGCTGCCTGGTGTCACAAATGCGACCGTCAGCTTTATGACCCAGCGTTTAAGCATCGAGTGCCCGGATGGCACAGATTTGGATGCGTTGATGCAGGAAATCGTGCGTGTGATTGCAAAGGTGGAGCCGGATTGTGAGGTCGTTTTAAAATGACAAAAAAGCAAAAACGTTTGCTGATTCGGATTATTGTTGCAGCCGTTATGTTTGCCGTTGGCATCCTTTATCATTGGGTTGCACCGGAACCGGCAAGCGAATGGCCGGAAATTGTGCTGATGGTTGGTGCTTGGGCGTTGGTTGGCTATGACGTTGTGTGGGCAGCCGTGCGCAACATTGGTCATGGTCAAATTTTTGACGAAAAATTTCTGATGGCGCTGGCTACCGTCGGCGCGTTTGCCTTAGGCGATTGGGCGGAAGCTGCGGCGGTTATGATTTTCTTCCAGACTGGGGAACTGTTTGAGAGTGTTGCGGTGCAGCGCTCGCGGCAATCCATCGCCGGACTGATGGACTTGCGGCCGGATTTTGCCATTGTGTTGGAGAATGGACAGCAAGTGGAAAAGCAGCCGGAGGAAGTTCAAATCGGCGACATTTTACTTGTTCGGCCGGGCGAACGTGTTCCAATCGATGGCGTAATCATTGACGGCAGCGCAACATTGAACACCTCCAAAATCACCGGCGAGTCGGTTCCTAGCAGTGTTAAGGTCGGCGATTCGATCGTGTCCGGCTGTGTCAATCTCAGCGGCGTTTTGCAAATCAAGGCGAAGAGTGCTTATGAGCAGTCGACAGTGGCAAAAATTCTGGAATTGGTGGAATCCGCCGCCGATCAAAAGGCTTCTACGGAGCGAATGATCACGCGTTTTGCCAAATACTATACCCCCTCCGTGGTTATCGCAGCGGCTTTGCTGGCGGTGATACCGCCGCTGTTCTTCTCGCTGAAATGGGCGGTATGGGTAAAGCGCGCGCTGACGTTCTTGGTCATATCCTGCCCGTGTGCGCTGGTTATTTCGGTGCCGCTGAGCTATTTCGGCGGTATGGGCGCAGCATCCAAGTTGGGCGTTGTCGTGAAGGGCGGCACCGTGCTGGAGCAGCTTGCAAAGGCAGAAATCGCTGTGTTCGACAAGACGGGAACCTTGACGACTGGCGAGTTTTCCGTCCGTCAGGTCAATGCGCTTTCTGTTTCAAAAGAGGAACTGCTGCACCTGACAGCCGCAGCGGAAACCTATTCGGTGCACCCTGTGTCTGCTGCGATCCGCAAGGCGGCAGGGGAGAGTGCCGAACCGGAAGACACACAGGAAATTCCCGGCTGTGGCATTTGCGCGCGTGTCGAGGGAAAGCAGATTTTGGCCGGCAACCGTAAGCTGATGGAGCAGTACCAAATTGCATATACGCCATGCGATGCCGAGGGAACCATTGTGTATGTGGCGTGTGACGGCACTTTTTTGGGTAGCATTGTGGTTGGCGACACGGTGCGCAGCAGTGTGGGTGCGACCATGCGGGAGCTGAAGAAAAACGGCGTAAAACGGACGGTAATGCTGACCGGCGACGTTGAAAATACCGCCCAAGCTGTAGCACAGGCGGTTGGAATCGATGAATATCATGCAAAGCTCTTGCCGCAGGACAAGGTGAACCGAATGGAACAGATTCGCCAGCGACCAAACCCTGCGGGAACCGTATTGTTTGTCGGCGACGGCGTGAACGATGCGCCGGTGCTGGCCATGGCTGATGTAGGCGTTGCCATGGGCGGCGTTGGTTCGGATGCTGCGGTGGAAGCGGCGGATGTGGTGATTCTCAACGACGATATTGGGCGACTTCCGAAAATCATCCGCATTGCGCGTAAGACAGGCATCATCGCAAAGGAAAACATCGTCTTTGCGTTGGCAATCAAGGCCGTCGTACTGGTGCTTGGCGCATTTGGCTACACACCGATGTGGCTGGCAATTTTTGCCGATGTCGGCGTTGCAGTGCTGGCAATTTTGAACGCACTGCGCACAATGACATATCAATAATCGTAGCCGGGGTCGTATCAAAGATGATACGACCCCGGCGCAGACTGTCAAAAAACTTTGTTTTTCGACAGAGTTCTTCCTCGCGGAAGAACATTGCCGGACGCT
>CAMDZY010000209.1 GCA_945910975.1 uncultured Clostridia bacterium
TTTGGTCGTCCTTTGTGGGGGTCTTGTGGTTGACATTGTAAACGATGGTGGGCAGGTCATTGCCGGCGGGAGCGGAAATGACGACCTTCTTAGCGCCGGCGTCGATGTGCGCCTGTGCCTTTGCCTTGCTGGTATAGAAGCCGGTGCATTCGAGCACAACGTCTACGCCCAGCTTGCCCCAGGGCAGCTCGGCCGCATTGGGCATCTTGTAGATGACGATTTTCTTGCCGTCAACGACGATATAGTTGTCTTCGCCTTCGCCTTCGTTAAAGTCGACTGTGTGACCCATGAAAGCATAGTTGCCCTGAGTGGAGTCGTACTTCAGCAGGTGCGCAAGCATTTTGGCAGAGGTCAGGTCATTGATGGCAACGATTTCGTAACCTTCAGCGCCGAACATCTGACGGAACGCCAGACGGCCAATGCGGCCAAAACCATTGATTGCAACTTTTACAGACATAGTAGTTTCCTCCGATTTTATAGCGCCTGCGGATGCAAAGCGCGAATTTAATTGCCGAACCGGGCGATTCCCGGTACACATTCATTATATACCAGACTTGAAACGTTTACAAGCAAAATTTTACGCAAAAATGCCGTTTTTCCGGGATTTTTCCGTTGCTGTTTGCTGCAATTTGTCAAATAATGCCCAAATCGCGCAGTTTTTGCAGAAATTCTTGGACATCGGCGCGGACAACATCCTCCTGCGCATCATATTCGAGCAAGATTTTTTGGACGATGGCGTTTTCGTCCTCGGCGTCGGGCAGAAGCGCCCAGATTTTGGCGCCAAGCTCATTGAGCGTGAGCATTCCGTTCAAGTCCAGGGATGTCTTGCCGACCGGCACAAGCAGCGTGTCACCGGCGACTTCTCTTGTCACAAATTCCAGTTTAATCTTCATTCTTGTTTCCTTTCTCGGTCGGTTTCGGCGTTTTGCCGCCGTAGACGTCATGCCAGTAGCGCAGCGTATGATCCACAAAGCTGCGGTACATTTGGCATACATACTCCGGCTTGCCGTCAAAGTGACCGGTTTCGCAATAGCACATGGCGGCGCAGGAGTGGCAGATCTTGTTCATCTCGCAGGTAGCACAGGCATCGGGGATGCGGATTTTGGCGGAATCGGCGATAGTGGCCTTCCACGCGGCATCGAAGCCCATTTGCAGCACATCGTGCGCAGGCTCCACCATCTGCCCGCAGGGCATCATTTTTCCGTCCCAGGTCAGCCAGAAGGAGGTGCTGCCACCGCGGCATTTGATCCCCTGCCCGGGTGTGCCCTCGCAGGCATCGCCGTCCGGGCTTGTGGCAATTCCCTTTTCAATCGCGGCGGCAAAACGACAAAATTCATCCTCCGTCATGGAGATTGTCTTATATTTTGCCATAAATTTGCCGGCATCTTCGGCGCTCATACGGCAGTTTTTTCCCACCATGTCCATGCTGTGGCGAATGGGCGGGAACATATAGGGTGTGGACTGAACATTTACGTCCAAATCAACTGCCTGCTGATAGAGTGCTTCCATATCGCGCATATTATCCGGCGTGAGTGACATATTGATTTTCACCTCAACACCGGCGCGGCGCAAATTTTCGATATTGGTTAAAATTCGGTGGTAGGCCGGGACGCCACAGAGGTTGCGGTAAGTTTCATCGCTGGTGCCGTAAAGGGAAATATTGATGCGCACCGGCGGGTCATTGGCGAATAGCTCCAAGATTTTGTCCTGTAGCAAGTAGCCGTTGGAATTGATTGAAATCATAAAGCCCATTTTTTTCAGAGCTGTGTAAATTTCCGGAAAGTCCGGGCGCAAAGTCGGCTCACCGCCGGTCAGGAGCAGGAAAACCATACCGGCATCTTTTGCGCGTTCGGCAATGGAGATCCATTCCGCTGCAGTCAGCTCTCTGCCGCGGCGGCGCTGTTCCGCTTCGGAAAGATGAACATAGCACATTTTGCAGTTAAAATTGCAACGTGCGGTCAGTTCAAAGGTTCCCGCAATGGGCAACCCCAACGCGTGGCCACGATTGTGGAGATATCTTGACAAAATCGGTTCGGCAGTAGTGGGCATGGTTCCTCCTTATTGCAAGACGCTTTGCAGGCATTGCACTGCCGACACATCGGGCAGGCAAGCCATATGGTAGATCGGCACAAGCGACGCGATGCGTTGTGCCATGTCAAGTGCTGTTAAAATATCCTGCGCGCGCCACGGTTGCAGGCAGATTTGGCTGGTCAGCAGCTTCACGGCCTGTGCGAGCGGCACGGAGCTAATTACATTTTCCCTCCCCTGCTGTAAGGCAACGATGGCAGCGACGGGAAGCGTTTGATTCTGGCTGATGCCGGAGGTTCCGGCGTAGGGAAGGCCGCAGGCAAGTAGCGTTCCGTTTTCTTCGCGGAGTAGAATTTTGTCGCCGTTGATAATTTTTGCGCCGCGATATTTGCGCCACAACTCGGCTTGGGTGGATTTTCCGGTGCCGGAGGGCGCGGTGAACAAAATGGCGCTGCCGTTTAATTCGATGGTGGCGGCGTGGAAAATTGCACGGTCATGGGCAAGCATCAGGCTTTCCATCATCACGTTGGACAGCAGGTTGTCCATTGTC
>CAMDZY010000210.1 GCA_945910975.1 uncultured Clostridia bacterium
CAGATCCTTCAGATCGTCGCGGATCAGATCCTCGCGGATGATGACGATGACCATGCCGGCAGGGCCGACGTTCTTCTGCACGCCTGCATAAATCAGACCGTAGTCTTCGACATTGCACGGACGGGAGAGGAACATGGAGGACTGGTCGGAAACCAGCGTGACGCCCTTGGTGTTGGGCAGTGTGTTCCAGGTCAGGCCGTGGATGGTTTCATTTTCGCAGATGTAGAAATAATCGGCATCAGCGGGGATGTCCAGATCGGAGCAATCGGGAACATACGTAAAATTCTTATCTGCGGAGGAAGCGACAACCTTTACCTCGCCCACTTTTTTGGCCTCGGCAATGGCCTTCTTTGACCAAGCGCCGGTTTCCACATAGCAAGCCTTGCCGTTCTTCATCAGGTTCATGGGGATCATGGAGAACTGCAGTGTAGCGCCGCCCTGAATGAACAGTACCTTATAATTATCGGGAATCCCCATCAGGTCACGCAGATCCTGTTCTGCTTCGTCAATAATGGTCTGGTAGACCTTGGAGCGGTGGGACATTTCCATAACGCCCATACCGGCGCCGCGATAATTCAGAACCTCATCCCGAATTTCTTCCAGTACCGGAACAGGCATGGTCGCAGGACCGGCAGAGAAGTTGTAAGTACGATTGTACATGAAATTACCTCCTGTAATGTGAGGGCGCAGTTGCCCAGATATATATTAAGTATACGTCACCTTTAAAAAATAATCAACCGCAATTTCCAAAAAATGTTAGGTAGATTGACAATTTTTGAGCCTTGACGAAAAAAACGGCGTTTTGCACAATAATATGGCGCTGTTTTGTTGATTTTGACCACGCCCAAATTATGTCCATAAAAAGAGCTGCCAGCAGAACGCACCGTTTCCGGTGGCTTGTTCTGCTGGCTTCTTTCGCAGTTTCTTCGTATCAATACAGTGGAAATTCTCTTGTGATTGCAGCAACCGCTTCGCGCACCTGCTGCTGCGTGCCTTCAAAGTCGCTTGCGGTCAGGTAAATGCATTCGGCGATTTGCTTCATCTGCTCCGCGCCGAGGCCGCGTGTGGTGACGGCGGGGGTACCGATGCGGATGCCGGAGGTGACGAACGGACGCTCCGGGTCGTTGGGAATGGCGTTTTTGTTGACGGTGATATGGTTCTCATCCAGCCGTGCCTGCAATTCCTTGCCGGTGATGTGCAGCGGGCGCAGATCCGCCAGCATCAAGTGGTTGTCCGTGCCGCCCGACACCATCGCAAAGCCGCGTTTGAGCAGCTCCTGCGACAAAACTTTGGCATTTTCCACGATTTTTTGCGCATATGTGGCAAATTCCGGCTGCATCGCTTCGCGGAAGCAGACGGCCTTGGCGGCAATCACGTGCATCAGGGGGCCGCCCTGTGTACCGGGGAAAACAGCGGAGTTGACTTTTTTCGCCAGATCCTCACGGTTGGTCAAAATCAAACCGCCTCTGGGGCCGCGCAGGGTCTTGTGCGTCGTAGTGGTCACAATGTCGGCATAGGGCAGCGGGTTTTGGTGCATTCCACCTGCGACCAGACCTGCAATATGTGCCATATCTACCATTAAATAAGCGCCGTGCCGATGGGCAATGTCGGCAAACTTTTCAAAGTCGATGCTGCGCGGATAGGCAGATGCGCCCGCCACGATCACCTTCGGCTTATATTCATCCGCCAGACGCTCTACTTCTTCAAAGTCAATGCGGCCGGTGTCGGAATTGACGCCATAGGACACCGCATGATAAACCTTGCCGGATTGATTGGCAGGACTTCCGTGGGTCAGATGACCGCCGTTGGCAAGGCTCATGCCCAAAATGGTATCGCCGGGTGCGATGATTGCCTGATACGCCGCTAAGTTCGCCTGTGCGCCGGAATGGGGCTGGACATTGGCAAACTGCGCGCCAAACAGCTGCTTTGCACGCTCGATGGCAACGCGCTCGATCTCGTCGACGACCTGGCAGCCGCCGTAATACCGCTTGCCGGGCAAGCCCTCGGCATACTTGTTGGTCAGCACCGTGCCCATGGCTGCGATCACAGCGGGAGATGCGATATTTTCCGATGCAATCAGTTCCAGATTTCTCCGCTGGCGCGCCAGCTCCTTGTCCATCAGGTCGCCGATTTCCGGGTCATATTGCTGCACAAATTCAATGTTTGGGGATAATGCTTTCATGATGGTACTTCCTTTCCAAATTAAGGCAAAAAATGAGCGAAACCAAAACTCCGGTTTCACTCAATCGCATCCTCCCCATCGGGGAAAACGACTCTGTCCTTTTGCCTGAGAGATTCGGCGTTTGCCTTGCACCTTCGGCACTCAAAAATGAGATTCTCCAGAGATCCCTCGGCCAGCAGTTGGTAACTCCTGCCGCGTCACAGGGTGTATCTATTTGTAATTTTATTATATACCATATTCGACAAAATACAATTATCATTTTGAACAATTATTATGAAATTATCGATATTATTTTAGCGATAACGCCGATTTTTCCGTTGTATAAAAAATAAAATAACGCTTATTTGCATTTTAAAGTGGCTTTTTCGACAAATTCTTCTGCCTCCCCCC
>CAMDZY010000211.1 GCA_945910975.1 uncultured Clostridia bacterium
TTGGAATCCGTGCCAATTTTTGCGCCCACAATTTCACTTGTGGAGCAGCCAACTACCACAATTTGACCGGGTTGAATTTTTGCGATGTCGCAAAGCTCTGTCATTGCGCTGCGCGCCTGCGCAGCAAGCTGTTCATATTGACTCATTTGTGTTCGGCTCCTTTTGTTACAAGTTGATCCGACAGGCGGGAAAGGTCGATCACGGCGCACAGGGCGAATGCCGCAATGATGCCGACCAGCGCCTGAAACAGGTTGCTTGGGATGCTGCTGACGGCAGCGGTGACGCCCTTGCCGAGAATCAGCCAAGCGTAGCCAAAATAACCGGCGACCATCACCAATTCCGCAGGGATGGCGCTGATCAGGCGGGCAAGATACGGCTTGTTCCAGTGCTGCATGGCGCAGAACAAAAGCCCGGCTACTACAGCCATCAAGCCTTTGATGAGGAATGTCCCGGGAACATAGTGCGTGTAGCCGAGCAGCAAATCTGCCAGTGCAGAGCCGACGCCGCCGGCAATTCCGCCGTACAAAGGCCCCAAAAGCCACGCGGAGATCAGCACAAAGCAGTCGCCCAGATTGACATACCCGCTGGTAAGAGGGGTGGGGATGGGGATAACCATGGTCGTCACACAGGTCAAAGCGGCCAGCAGTGCCATCAACACCAATTTTCTTGTGTTTTTCATGTTTTCACACCTTTGCGTTTTGTTTGGGAAGATTATACAACAAATCTGAACCCATTACAAGTGCCAGTTTTGTATAATTATATGGTATCAATTAAAAAGCCCTTGCAATTGCTTGTCATATATGCTATAATCTCTTTCCCAAAAAAGAGAAAGGATAGATTTTATGCGAAAATTACGTGCAACTGCGCCATACGCTTTGCTTCAGGCAATGACATGGGGCATTTATGCGGTGCTGCTAACCTACTCCAGCAATTTCCTGATCGATCGCGGCTTCAACGGCAATGGCATCAGCCTTGTTTTGGGCGTTTCCACTGCGCTTTCCATTGCGTTGCAGCTGTTTTTGGCCGAACAGATCAGCCGACGCCCCAAGCTGCGTGCGTATGGCGTTTCGCTGGTTGTGGGCGGCGTTTTGCTGCTGGGCTGCGTGCTTCTTTTCGCAAAGGGCATGACGGCTGTATTGGCGTTTGTGCTGGCCTGCGTGCTGTTCCAGTGTATGCCGGCGCTGGTCAATTCCATGGGCGTGGATGCAATGGAGAAAGGCGCGCCGATCAATTACGGGCTGGCACGCGGCAGCGGCTCGTTGGGCTACAGTCTGCTGTCCTACGGCGTCGGGCTTCTGGTGACAAGACACGGCACATTGGCAATTCCGATGGTTGCGTGCATCGTGGTGAGCGTACTGGTGGCGTCGGTTTTGTGGTTCCACGGCAGCGTGGAGCGGGGCTTGCCGGAAACAGAAAAAAAGGCCGCACCGACAAAGCAGCGCGGCTTTTTACGCAATCACAAATTGTTTACGCTGCTGCTGGTGGGCGGCGTACTGCTGATGTTCAGCCATAATCTGGTTACCAATTTCAGCCTGCAAATCATGCAGACTAAGGGCGGCGGCGCGGCAGAGCAGGGCATGACCAATGCCATAGCCGCCATCATGGAGCTGCCTGCCATGTTCCTGTTTACTTATTTCCTGCGCCTGATGCGCTGCGAGCGATGGGTCAAGCTGTCCGGCATCTTTTTCGCGGTGAAGGTGTTTGCCATGCTGCTGGCGCCGTCTGTTGAGTGGGTGTACGCGGCGCAGCTGTTCCAGTGCTGCGGTTATGCGCTCTATACGGTCAGCTCGGTATATTACGTGGAGAATATGATTCCCGGCGAAACGGTTCGCGCCCAAAGCTATCTGGCCTCGTCCCATTCCATTGGCGCGCTGCTGGCCACGTCCACCGGCGGGGTGCTGTGCGAACAACTCAGCGCACAGGCGATGATGGTGGTGTCGATTGTAGCGGGTGTGCTGGGCACGGTGATTACGGTGTATGCCGTGACGCGGCAGAGCAAGATGGCTCAATCCGAAATTTCCGAAAGATAAGTATCCAGGCAGTACTTCATGATAGCCTGCCGCGTAACAATGCCGATGAATGCTTTTTTGTCGTCTACGACCGGCACAAAGTTCTGCTGGGTGGCGGTGCGCACCAGATCGCGCATATCCATGGTGATGGCGATTTCCTGATATTTCCGCTTCAGCGGGATTTCCAAAATCCCATGCTCCTCCGCCTGCGCCATACTCAGGTTGCAAAGGTGCTTGACACCCCACAGTACATCGCCGGAGGTCAGTGTACCGAAATAGGTACCGTCACGGCTTAAGATGGGAACTGCTTCATAGCCGGTATTTTCCAGCTTTTCCATTGCCTGACGCAGGGTGTTGTCCGCATATAAATGGGCGCACATTGCCTTGGGCGTCAAAAAGAATAAAACGTTCATACGGGAACTCCTTGTTGATTTTGTCAAAATAATGGGCAATTTATCTGTGCATATTATATAAATCCACAATACTCTTCTACCATTATAGCATATAATTTCCCGCATCTGTAAACGATTTGT
>CAMDZY010000212.1 GCA_945910975.1 uncultured Clostridia bacterium
CTTTTTTCTTATAGGCTCTATCGGGAATACCCCAACATTTATTATAGAGCCAATAAAACCAGTGTGTGGCCAAGAGCGTAAATCCAGCTCTTGGCCACACTTTTTTGTTGCGAACGGACTGCGCACTGTTTCCCAAATCTTCGGGGCCGGCGCAAAAAATGATCCAGAAGGGGAATTTTTATGGACGAAAAATCGAATCAATTTTTGGAAACGGAACGCGTTGGCAAGCTGATGCGAAAATTCGCGCTGCCCTGCGTCACATCGTTATTGGTGGCGGCGCTGTATAACATTGTCGACCAACTGTTTATCGCTAACGCCAGCTATCTCGGCGCTTACGGCAATGCGGCCAATACGGTGGTCTATCCCATGACGGTGATCGCACTGGCAATTGCGGTCATGATTGGCGACGGCTGCTGCACGCTTGTCAGCCTGAGCTTGGGCGCAAACAAAAAAGACGATGCCCACAAGAGCATCGGCAGTGCGGTTGTGGCCTGCATCGGCGCAAGCATTGTGCTGACAGCAATCTATCTAATTTTTGCAGACCCCATCCTTACCATGTTCGGCGGACGGGTCAATGATCAAACCTATCAGTATGCAAAAGAGTATTTCTTCTATATCAGCTTAGGAATCCCGTTTTATATGTTTGGACAGGCGATGAACCCGATCATCCGTTCGGACGGAAGCCCTCATTTTGCCATGATATCCACGCTGTGCGGGGCCGTACTGAACATGATTCTCGACCCTATTTTTATTTTTGCCTGCAAGTGGGGCATGATGGGTGCGGCGGTTGCAACCGTGGCAGGGCAAATCGTCACGGCGGCTTTGGCGGTTTGGTATTTGTGCCATATGAAAGCGGTGAAGCTGCACCGCAACAGCTTCCGGCTGCATGGAAAATTGATGCAGCGTTATCTAACATTGGGCATCAGCAGCTTCCTGTCCCAGTTCTCCCTTGTGCTGGCGATGGCGGCGATTCAGAATATGGTGTTGAAATACGGTGCAATGGATGCCATATTTGGCCAAGCAGCCTATTCGCACATCCCTATGGCGGTGCTGGGAATCGTGATGAAGTTCTTCCAAATCGTCATCTCCGTTTCCGTTGGGCTGGCAGCAGGTTGTATTCCGATTGTCGGCTACAACATGGGCGCAGACCGTGCCGACCGCGTGAAAAGCCTGCTGCGCATGGTTTTGGCGGCAGAGGCCATTTTGGGCTTTGTGGCGCTGCTGATCGTAGAGCTTCTGCCCGGACAGCTGATTGCACTGTTCGGCGCTTCCAGCGAGAGCCAATATTATACCGACTTCGCCATTCGTTCGTTCCGCATTTACTTGTGCCTGATGCCGATGGCCTGCGTCAATAAGGGTACATTTATCTATTTGCAGGGCATGGGCAAGGCGTGGACGGCGACAGCTTTGTCCATGGTGCGTGAGGTGCTGTTTGGCGTTGGGCTGGCCATTTTGCTGCCGCGCTTCTTCCAACTCAACGGTGTACTGTATTCCATGCCGGTATCCGATGTACTGACCTTTGTGATATCCGTTATTGTGCTGTTTTACTGTTATAAGCAGCTGGGTTTGCAAAAGAAAACCGAAAAAAATTAAGTAAATTTTAGAAAATTTCATAATTTCTTCATAAATATTGGCTATACTACTCTTAAATAAAAGGAAGAGAGTGGATTTCTATGGAACTGGCGTTGGAACGGGAAAGAAACAAGTCGACCATTGTGGTATTTTCCGCGTTGCAATTGCTGCTTGTTGTCACCATGATCGTTTCGCTCATTCGCAGAAAGCTAAACTATGCAGGGCTTTGTCTGGCGTCCATGGCTGCCGTAATGGCGCCCAGCCTGGCAGAGCGGCTGCTGCATATCCGCATCCGGCCGGGAATGAAAAATGCGATTATGATTTATGCTGTGGCCGGGCCTGTGGGCGGCAATGTGTTCCAGCTGTATTATATTGTTCCGTTTTGGGATAAGCTCCTGCACGTGTTTTGCGGTGTTTTGTTTGCTGCGTTTGGATATTGCGTGCCGGATCTGTTGGAACCGGAACAGGAGCACACGACGACCATGCGTTGCGTTTGCGCTGTGGCGGTAGCCATGTGCATTGGCGCGCTCTGGGAAATCTACGAGTTCTGCGGCGACCAGTTTTTTGGTCTGGATATGCAAAACGACCGCGTGATTTCCGGCTTCTCCTCCTACCTGCTGGGCGATGCCGGCGGCGAGCTCGGTGCGATTCAGGATATCACCAGTGTTGTGGTGAACGGCAAGGAGCTTGGTGTTGGCGGCTATATCGACATCGGACTCTATGACACAATGATGGATTTGGTCGTGTGTCTTGCCGGTGCGCTGGGCGTTTGCGTGTATGTGAAGGCACGGAAAAGGGAGGTCCAGCCGATGTTTGTGCGTGTAATGCCGGAAGAAAAACCGGAGATGCAGTAAAAAATTAAACGGCGTACAGCCGACTGTATTTGCAGTCGGCTGTACGCCGTTTCAGACTGACAAAAAGCCTCGCAGAGTTCGCCGCCATAGCGGCGAATCAAATTCAATCATTTTTT
>CAMDZY010000213.1 GCA_945910975.1 uncultured Clostridia bacterium
GCTGTTGTTGGATCCGGTTTCCGCTTTCTTTGTCGGCGGTGTCGGCTCTTTCTTGGGGGATTTGCTCTTTTACCCCACGCCGATGTTCGTTTCTTTGGTAACACATGGATTGCAAGCCGTCGTCATTTCCCTTTGCAGTCGCCATCTGTTTCGCAATCGTCCGGTTTTCGGCGGATTGATAGGCGTTATTTTGGGGTCTTTTCTCATGGTTGCCGGTTATACAATCGGCCGTGCGTTTATTTACGCCACACCAGCTTATGCCATTGTGAAGCTGCCGTTTGAATTTTTGCAGGCGGGAGTCGGTGCGGTAGCAGGCATGCTTTTATGCTATCGTTACCGCCTACGCGAGTGGATGCAGCGTTTCCTCAGCGGCGCCAAACGCACACACACCTGAGCAGCTCCGCTGCCGATATCAAAAAGGGATTCCCTCCGGAATACATGCTACGTAAAAACGCATTCTCCGCATGCAATATGCACACGGAGAATGCGTTTATTTTTCACAAAATGTCAATATTATGCCTCTTATTGTCCGGAAAAAGCTTCACCGTCGCTCGGCACACGCCGGGTTGCCGGTATAGATTCACACGCAACTATAAGCTATGCCGTTTGCGCAAAGGTCCTTCGAGGCAATTTCCGCTACGTCCGGCGCATATCTGTGCATCTGTCTGCAGCCCCCTTGTATATCATCGGAAATCTGCATATCCTCCTCGGAGCGTACATACCGTCACAGATGAAAGATTTTCCCTGTTTTGAAAAATGCAGGCCGACGATGCGTCTTATTTCATCGCAGCACTGCACTGTCGAATCTGTTCAGGGCAAAACCGTAATTCTACCGTTGCCAAAGATGCTCTCGTAAGGGCTGTTTTCTGCCGTAATCGTCGGCAGACCGGTTTGCGTATCCTGCGGGAATGTCCGGACATATTCCGCTAAAACCATATAATCCTGCGCAACGTAATCCACAATATTGACCGCACCTTGGAACATAGCAAACCCATCTCCCATATCCCGCAACGTATAATTGTATCCGGCCAGTTGATAGGTCTTTGCCAAATCCAGCGGTTCATATATCCCCGTCCGGCGATTTTTTACCTGCACATCAAATACCCGGTACTCTCCGCTCGGCCCGCCGATCCAAACACCTTTCTCATCTGCCTGTGTTGTATTCGGAATTTGCGTATTCACCGAATACCGCAACCCACTGACCTGTAAAAATCCGCCGCTTTCTTGCTGCGCAGCGAATCTTGCACCCCATTCCAATGCATCCAAAAGCTGCTGCCCGGTTACCTGCTGCAAGCAAGCAACATTGCCAAAGGGGTGTATTTCCTGCATACTCCGATAGCTCAGTGCTCCGGAGAGTGCCTTGTTGCGCACGCCGCCGCCATTCATCACTGCAACATCCACCGCATAGTCCCGCACATCAAAGAAGTGATACAGCGCATCCGCAGCAAAATCGCCCGAATTCGTCTCACCGATACGCACCAGTCGCTTCCCGTCCATATAGTTGTCCAGCGTAATCTCTGCATAGCCGATTTCTTCGCCCAATGCCTCATCGACCTCTGCGCACCATTTTGCCAGCAGTTCTGTCACCACTGGGTTTGCCGCTCGATGATATCCGTTGATAGCCTCGGCATCCATCGTCTCTGCACTGCAAAGGCTCGCAGTAATTCTGCCGTTGGAATGGAAGGCCAGCGTTCCGATCGCATCAAAATAGCTGCCGCTCTGCGTCAACAGCACGCGCTGGCCCTGGCGGTCTTCCACGTACTGCTGCTCTATCGTCGAATGCGAATGCCCATCAATGAAGGCATCCAGGCCCGTCGTATTCTGAATGACATCTTTCGATCTCCACGGCGCAGAAGAGGGATCCACCCCAAGATGCCCAAGTGCGATGACATAATCAGCTTCTTCCGCCGCTGCGTCTACCGCACCCTGCACCGCTTGATACAGGTCTGTACCGTCCGGACCGCCTGCAATTCCGTAAATATACGCGCCGCTTTCATCCTGAAAATACTTCGGAGCAGAAGAGGTAAAAGATTCTGGCGTAGTAATGCCGACCAGCGCAACCTTCTTTTCCCCCATTTCAAATACACAATACGGCTTCAGCACATTCTCGCCGCGCACGCCGTTCTGCTCATGATAAAAGTTTGTGCTGAGGTATGTATATTCCGCGCTTTGGATTAGTTCCAGTAGACGGTCCATCCCATAGTCAAACTCGTGGTTGCCAAGCGTTGCAGCATCATAGCCCGCAGCATTCATCAGGGCAACTATGCTTTGTCCGCGATCCATAGAACCATATGCCGTCCCTTGCATATGGTCCCCTGCGTCTACCAACAATGTCGGAATTCCCATATCACTGATCACGTTTTTCATACCGTTGACAGTTCCGTAGCTCAGTGTTTGATCCAAATACGTATGTACATCGTTGGTATACAGCACCATTCCCACGATTTCGCCGATAACGTTTTTCATGTACCGCATCAGCGTCAAAGAAAGTTCGCTGCGCTTTGCATCGTCACGGCGATACAGACGCATTGTCTGGTCC